>CAYQNY010000007.1:0-35818 GCA_964418925.1 uncultured Verrucomicrobiota bacterium | reverse complement strand
TTACGCCGGATGAACTTGCGAAAGCCTCCGACATAGCTATCAAATCCAATCTGCAGTGGAAGGTCTTCTGCCGACAATACTTCCGAGATGCCGAATACAAGGTCGGCCACAAGCCGGTTGGCATACGCCGGCAGAAACACACCCACCGTGGGCGAACCGCCGCGCCGCATGAACTCCGCCATCCGATTCCGGCGGAACCCCATTTTACGCGCGGTACGCGCCAGCAGTCGACGCGTAGCCGGCGCCACCCGCGCATGCCGGTCAGGACGCGGGTTCAGTGCTCGTGAAACGACGGCCACTGAAAAGCCCGTTTTCCGCGCGATATCCTTGAGCGTTGCCATATTTAGGTCTCTAAAAACAATCGTTTGTTCATCAATAGCGTGAATTTATATAAAACCGCGATCAATGACAAGATAAATATGAAAATATTTTCAATTGACCTGCCGCCGGATTGGAATAGAATGTTTTTTTATATCACAGCAAAATAAGAAGAGATCAGAGACCAGCAGGCAGAGATCAGAATCCGAAATCTTGTGTGTTTACTACGCCCTTGGCCGTCTCTATTTTTTGGTGTAGATAGTTTGTTGGTAATAATAACTTGATGCATAGGAATTTTCGCGTTGGCGACAAAGTCGCCACGCGACCACTTATCCCGATGAAAACAGGGATGACGCGGCAATCTGTCGCAGTTCTCGACGCACAGAGTGGCGTCTCGAACCGCCTCTACATCGAATTGGTGTAGAGGCCGTTCGTAAGAACGGCAAAGTTGCCCCGCTTGGCGGGGCCTAATGCATATCTTGCCGGAAGTGGAGGATACGTCAAAAAATAATCAGTTCTGCATTTTGCAAAAATCATAACAAACTAAATAAGGATAAGAATTATGAAGCAGGCGGATATCGGATTGATCGGGCTCGCAGTCATGGGAGAAAATCTGGCGCTCAACATGGAAAGCCGCAGATTTGCGGTGGCGGTGTTTAACCGCACGGTTGCCAAAGTGGATGTTTTTCTCCAAGGTCGCGGGAAAGGCAAAAGATTTATCGGCGCCCACACCCTGAAAGATTTGGTCGCATCCCTGAAGAAGCCCCGCCGCGTCATGCTGATGGTCAAGGCCGGCCAGCCCGTGGACGAATTTATTGATCAATTGATACCCCTGCTGGAACCCGGCGACATTATCATTGATGGCGGCAATTCGCATTTCCCCGACACCATCCGCCGGACAAAAAGCCTGGAAAGCCGGGGACTGCTCTTCATCGGGACGGGCGTTTCCGGCGGTGAAGAAGGCGCCTTGAAAGGCCCGAGCATGATGCCGGGCGGATCGAAGGCTGCCTGGCCGCACGTCAAAAATATCTTCCAGAAAATTTGCGCCAAGGTGGAAGACGGTTCGCCCTGCTGTGAATGGGTGGGCAATGACGGCGCCGGCCACTTCGTCAAGATGGTGCATAACGGCATCGAATACGGCGACATGCAGTTGATCTGTGAAGCCTATCAGGTTATGAACCAGGCGCTCGGCATGCCACCGAAGGATATGCATAAGGTATTCAAGAAGTGGAATCAAGGCGAACTGGATTCATATCTGATCGAGATCACGACGGACATCCTGGCCAAAACCGACCCGCAGACCGGAAGCCCCATGGTGGACGTCATTCTAGACACGGCCGGACAAAAGGGCACGGGAAAATGGACCAGCATTGCGGCCCTGGATCTTGGCGTTCCGGCGCCGACAATAGCGGAAGCTGTTTTTGCGCGCTGTATTTCCGCCATCAAGGCAGAACGCGTCGCGGCCGCCCGACATCTGCCGGGGCCGAAAACCAGGTTCCGGGGGAACCGGAACGCCTTTCTTGAGGCGATTCGGCGGGCGTTGTACGCGGCAAAAATATGCTCTTATGCCCAAGGTTTTGCGCTCATATCCGCCGCCGCCCGAGAATACCAGTGGGATCTTCATTTTGGGGATATTGCCCTGATGTGGCGGGGCGGGTGCATCATTCGCGCCCGATTTCTGGGCAAGATCAAGGAGGCTTTCGACCGTCGCCCAGATCTTCCCAACCTGATGCTGGACCGGTATTTCACCGGCATTCTCAAGAAGCACCAGGACAGCCTGCGCAAAGTGATCATGGAAGCCGCACGCCTGGGAATTGCCATGCCGGCGTTCAGTTCGGCCCTGGCTTATTTCGACAGTTACCGCAACGCCCGCCTGCCGGCCAATCTTCTGCAGGCCCAGCGCGACTATTTCGGCGCCCATACGTACGAGCGCGTGGACCGGAAGCGCGGTGAATTTTTCCACACGGAATGGCAGGCGTAGGGAATAGTTAAGTCGAAAGTCAAAGGTCGAAAGTTGCAAGTCTCGTGCCTTAGGCAGATACGTCTCTGGCGGAAAAAGTCAAAGGGTTTGATCTGTAACTTTTTGTCTCCGACCTGTGACTTGCGACCTTTGACTGTAATCAGCGGTTGATTTGTTGGGCTGCCACGCCGCTTGCCACATCTGTGGCAAACTGGCCCCTTGCCCCATTGCGGGGCGACGGGGCGAAGCGCAAGCGTAGTGACACGGCGGGCACAGCCCGCGTTAGGAGGATTCATGAACAAGGCATTGGTATTCACCCGGGACGATTTGACGAGTCTTAAACCGGAACATGAAACTTTTGTCGGCATTGATTCCGACGGGTGCGTGTTCGACACGATGGAAATCAAACAGAAGCAATGCTTTCACAAACTGATTGTCTCGCACTGGCACCTGGAACCAATCGAAAAGTACGTCCGCGAAGCGGCGGAATTCGTGAACCTGTATTCCAAGTATCGCGGGCAAAACCGGTTTCCCTGCCTGTTAAGATCGATCGATCTTCTCCGCGACCGCCCCGAAGTCATGGCCAGCGCTATTAAACTGCCGGAGTTTAACTCGCTAAAAAAGTTCATTGATTCCGGCCTGCCCATGGGCAATCCGGCCCTTGAAAAAACAGTCCAGGAAACCGGCGACCCGGAATTGGCGGCCATCCTGGCCTGGAGTAAAGCCGTGAACAATGAGATTGAAAAAATAGTGACCAATGTGCCGCCCTATAAATGGGTGCTGGAAAGCTTGCAAAAAATCAAGGCGCATTCCGACGCCATCTGCGTGTCGCAGACGCCAACTGAAGCCCTGATCCGGGAATGGCAGCAGCATCATCTAATGGAATATGTAAAAATCATCGCCGGCCAGGAACTTGGAACCAAGACCGAACACCTGCGCCTGGCCACCTCCGGCCGCTACTCACCTGACAATATACTAATGATCGGCGACGCCCCGGGTGATTTCAAAGCCGCTAAGGGTAACCAGGCCCATTTTTATCCCATCAACCCCGGTCACGAGACCGCATCCTGGGAACGTTTTTACACGGAAGCTTATGATAAATTTCTCCGGCATGAATATGACGGTCCATACGAAACCGCCCTGATGGCCGAATTTGAAAAGCTTCTGCCCGACACGCCGCCGTGGAAAATTACGTAATAACACAGCCATGCCATGAAAAAAGCCGGATTTATTGATATCCAAAGCAACGGCTACAAAGGCATTAACTTTTCCTCGGAAGACCTGACGCTGGACCAGATTCGCACCGCCGTTCACGAACTGGCCAGGGATGGCACCATTGCCTTTTGTCCGACACTGGTCACACAATCCATGGATGGTTATCGCCGCAATCTGGCGCTCATGGCCAAGGCCATGCGGGATCCAGAATGTGCCCGCCATATTCTGGGCATACACATGGAAGGCCCGTTTATTTCCCCGGTCGAAGGCGCGCGCGGCGCCCATCCACCGCAATTCATCATCAAGCCATCCATTGATCTGTTCCGTCAATTCCAGGAGTGGGCCGACCATAAAATCGTGTTACTGACGCTGGCCCCGGAGATAGAGGGAGCCATGCCGTTAATCAGCTACGCGGCCGGGCACGGCACGGTAGTTTCACTCGGACATCATTACGCGGATAATACTGTCCTGCAACAGGCGGTACAGGCAGGGGCCAGGGCCTGCACGCATCTGGGTAATGGTATGCCGAACATGATCCACCGCCATCAGAATCCGCTCTGGCGGCAACTGGCATGCGATGACTTGACCGGCATTTTTATTACCGACGGCCATCATTTGCCGGCTGATTTTATCAAGGTCGCGTATCGCTGTAAAACCCGGGATCGTTTCATCGTGGTCAGCGATCAATCTGACCTCGCCGGACTGCCGCCGGGCACCTATGAGTTTGCCGGCGCGAAAGTAGTGCTGGCGCCCACGGGCCGAATCAGTTTCAGCGACACCCCCTACCTCGCCGGTTCGTCGGCCACGACGCTCCAATGCATGAATCATCTCGCTGGATTGGGGATACTTACTGAAACCGAGCTGTGGCAGGTCGGAAACGATAACCCGCTGGCCTTACTGGGCATCAAAGGACGCCGGTTGCATGCTGTCAACGGACGCTTTGTCGAGTTCCGCGAAAACCGGTTTGAGTTCACGCAAGCGTGATCGGGAGTACTATTTTTGAGTGCGGCAGTTATACTGCCACTTTACTCGCAAAGCCATAGTGATCTGGTTCATCAATACGACGATGTAT
This sequence comes from uncultured Verrucomicrobiota bacterium, assembly GCA_964418925.1. GTDB lineage: Bacteria > Verrucomicrobiota > Kiritimatiellia > JAAZAB01 > JAAZAB01 > CAYQNY01. Next base: position 31,253 of record CAYQNY010000007.1, on the reverse strand, counting down.
CAGCAACCCACCCCTATCCCCTCCAAGGAGGGGAACTAAAGGGGTGAATATCCATCCAAGGAGGGGCAGCGAAAAAGTGTCGGCAAACGCCATCCATGTCCTCAAGGGGGTGAATATCCCTCCAAGGAGGGGCAGCGAAAAAGGACTGGATACCCTCCTGCGAGGGGCGTCCCGACTTGTCGGGACGGGGTGGGTGAGCAATGGATATAGGTCGGAATACGAAATCTTGTCCTTAGCTTCGCAAATCCATGTAACTCACGGCTTTCTGGGCGGCGGTGTGCGGCCGAGACGCTTGAGAACCTCCTGCATGTCATTCCAGACATCCCACATGACCGATTGATTCCGTAATAAATAGGACGGATGGAACGTCGGCATCAGCGGAATATCCTCATAGGACAGCCATTGTCCGCGCATACGGGTAATCGAAATTTTGCTCTGGGCATGGATCAGTCCCTCCAGCGCGGTGGCCCCGAGGGTAACAATCACTTGCGGCTTGAGGACCGCAATTTGCGCTTGCAGATACGGCAGGCATGCTTGCATTTCATCCGGCAAGGGCTTGCGGTTGTTCGGCGGCCGGCATTTTACCACATTGGCGATAAAAACATCCTCCCGCCGGTACCCCATCCGCACAATCAAACGGGTCAACAACTGACCAGCCCGGCCGATAAAAGGCACCCCTTTAAGGTCCTCATCAGCGCCGGGACCTTCGCCAACAAACATAATATCAGGACGGAAGTGCCCCTGGCCGGGAACGGTTTTTGTCCGCGCGGCATGCAGTTCACAGCGGGTACAGGCGTTAATCTGCGACGCGATACGCGACATCTCCTTCTCAACGGCAGAATCATGCGGAAGGGATGCGCGTATTTCACGGGGGGCAGGCACAACAGCAGGGGCCGTCCGGGCAGGAGCATCCGGCCTGGCTTTCGATAATTCAGGCCTACTCACGGGCATTTCGATCTCCTGCCTGCCGTCATCCCGCAAGCTTTCAAGATATTGGATGATTTGATCAAGAATTCGATCCAGGGCTGGCGCCGGATTCTGAATAGAAATTGTCTCCATGGGCATCGCTCGTTCGCACGGATATACTTGATTAATTCATCTGTCACTATGTCACCAAGGTTGCCCGGTCGCAAGTCACAGGCTTGCCACGCCAAAGGCGTGGTCGCAGGTCGAGCCCTTCAGACTTTTGACCCCGCCTGTGGCGGGGCAAGCCTTTGATTTATCCCGCTTAGAGCGGGACCTTCGACTTTCGCTTTGCTTGTTTTCAATCTTCTTGGTGTCTTCGTTTAACCTTTGTGGCAAATAATCCCGCTTACAGGTTGACTTCCTCGACCATTTCGGGTTCAGACAGCTGAGCCGGCGGATATTGTTTCAACTTAATGAAAAAGGGGCCGAAAATGACATAAGCAAGCCCCAAGGCCAGCATGATCAGCGCCGCGATAGGCGCCACGCCATACTGACGGTAAAACAGCAAGGCCACCAACACAATACAGGGAATGAAAACGATCATGAGCTTGCTGGGCTTCGGATAACGCACATTGGATACCTGCAGGGTGATCATGACAATGACGCCAACAAGGAAGAAGATACCGACGGGACCCTGACTGAGGCGAAAAAAATCGCTGAATTTCGTCGTTTCACTTAAAAACACAAAAAGCGCCACCCAGCCTGCGCTGGCGGTGATCGGGAGACCGCAATAGCCGGCCTGCCCGCGAAACGGATCCTTGGCCTTAAACCGTGCCAAACGAATGACACCGGAAAGCACCACCATGGCGGTCATCAGAATTCGCCAATCCACATGCCTTTGCAAGGATACCTGGTAAATAAGGATGGCCGGAGCCAAGCCAAAGGCGGTCAGGTCCACATAGGTATCGAGCTCCGCGCCAAAGGGACTGGTGCCCTTCAAGACCCGCGCCAGATTGCCGTCAACCCCGTCCAGGATCATGGCCAGCATAATGAATTGCGCTGACAATAGAAAATTTTCATGCCCCTCAAGGGCCAGAAGAATACTGAAAAAACCGCATAACATTGCGGCCAGGGTGACAATTGTTGGAAGAATTTGACGCCATGTCATAACGCAGTCGCCTTTCCTGACCTTGCAGTATTTTTAATAGATGTAAATCCCACGAAGCTGTTGAAAAACTCGCAGAAAGAACGGCCACGACAAAGCGTGGCCCTCCACATATGGTGGAAATCGATGCATAACAATACGGAGGGACGCGTCCCGCCCAACGCGGGACAAGCTTCGTTTACCACGCGTTTCGCGTGGTCGCTTCCGAATGACTTTTTCAACGGCTTCTCACCATTTGGTTATAGTTTCTCAATTCCCCGCCAGGATTGTCAAGCCATGATTTCATTGCGCCGCAACGAACTGGCAGAGGCGCCTGCAGTGGCAACCGCCGAATGCAGATAAATCGGCGTCAGCGGTTCCGAAGGAATTGCGGCACGGATTCTCCCAAATGCCGCTTGGCCTACTGCTCCCGCCGATGGAATGCGCCGTTCTTCAATCAACAGACTGTCAGCCGGCACCTGCGCTTTCAAGATAGCCCCAATGCGGTCCCAATCCGGCGTGATCCAGACCGCCGCCTGACATTCCGCCAGCGCCGCCGGTTGTCTGAGCATCCACGGCGAGGCCGCCGCGCAACGTCCTGCATGGAGCGTAAATACCCGCGCCCAGAGTTGATGGCGCCGGGCATCTCCGATGATCATTGCCGACGACATTCCCAAATCAGCCAGGGAGGATTCCGCCAGGGCTTCCGCACTGCTGACGCCATACACACGACGGTTATCCGGCAGGGCAAATCCCAGCACCGCAGCAACGGCAATGCGTAACCCGGTATAGGATCCCGGCCCCAAACCCACGGCATAACAGTCAATCTGAGGCAATCCAACGGCATTCCGTTCCAGCAATGCGGATAACTGGTCAAACAACTGCCGGCTGTGAATACGGCTATCCATCCAGCCCATTGCGTCCAGCACGCGCTCTTCCCTGAGTAAAGCCACACTGCCACGCTCGGTTGATTGATCCATGGCTAAAATAAGCATGTTATTTGTCCATTGACTTCATACGGCATTTGGATTACAAGTAAATCCGTTTTTTGACGCCAAGGCTCGCTGTTTTATGTTTCCTTACCGGATAATGATTAGCAGTTAATCATAAATGGCAGCGATTTTACAATGCTAAAAAGCTACCTACTATCAGAAAACAAGGTCGTTGAAACCGAGGATCAGCAGGGGAATATCCTTGTTTTCATCAATCCGGACGAAACGGAACGGAAGCATCTTCTGGACGACTATAAGCTCGACGAGCATACCTTGAACTCGGCGTTGGACCCCGATGAACTGGCGCGGCTGGAATTAGAGCCGGAACACGTCGCCATGATTTTCAAGCGTCCGAAAAATTATTCATCCAAGGATCAGTTTCTTTTCAAAGTGTCGTCCGTCGGCGTGTTTTTGTTCAAGGAACGGGTCATCGTGCTGTTGTCCGAGGATGTTCCGGTTTTCACCGGCAAGCTATTCCAGAAAGTCACTTCCCTGCCGGATCTGACTCTGCGCATGATCGGCCGCACTATTTACCATTACCTCGAGCACCTGAAAGTCATCAACATGATCACGGACTCGTTGGAGCAGAAAATCAACATCGCCATGGAAAACAAGTACCTGCTCAACCTGTTCACCCTGGAAAAAAGCCTGGTATATTATCTTAGCGCCATTAACTCCAATTCCATGCTGATTGAAAAAATCAAGAACAACGCCGCCAAACTGGAGCTGACTCAGGCCGACATGGAATTGCTCGACGATATTAAGATTGAAAACAGTCAGTGTAACAAGCAGGCCGAGATATACTCCAACATTCTGGCCAGCATGATGGACGCCCGCGCGTCCATCGTCGGCAATAACCTCAACATCCTGATGAAGACCTTGAACATCATCGTCATTGGCATCATGGTGCCCACCTTCGTGGTTGGTATATTTTCCATGAATGTCGCACTGCCGTTTAACGACCGGCATCCGGTGATGTTCTGGCTTATTCTGATACTGGCGGCCATTTCGGTGGTCCTTTTTATCATGGTCTGGAAACGCCGCAGTGGCCACACGATATTCCGCCGCTAACTTTGAATTCCTCATTTGGCTTGTCGGGCATGTGGTAAAGCAGCATAATGCTGTTCATGGTCGCGTCGCACTCTATTCCTGAATGGCTGGATCCAGCACCATGGCTCTTGACAGCTCGAACCGCCGACCGCCGGGCGGTTTGCCAAGCCTTGGCCGCGGAATCGCCGACGACCGCAGAACTTGCCGCCCTGTTATCGCCCGCCGCGCAGGAATTTTTGGAACCCATGGCCCGGCAGGCACAGGCACTGACCCGGCGGCATTTCGGCCTGACGATTGCCTTATATGTCCCCCTGTATCTATCCGATTATTGTTCCGGTGGTTGTGTTTATTGCGGCTTTGCCGCCGACCGCCGCCGGCCACGCCACCGGCTGGAAACAACAGGCATTATTTCCGAACTGGACGCACTGAAAGCCCTGGGATTCGAGGACATTCTACTGTTGACGGGCGAGCGGACACCGCAGGCGGATTTCGCCTACTTGCGCCAAGCCGTGGCCCTGACCGCGGAACGCTTTCACCTGATCACCATCGAGGCTTTCCCCATGTCGCCTGAAGAATACCGTGAATTAGCGGAAGCCGGGTGTACGGGACTGACGGTATATCAGGAAACCTACGATCCCGAGACGTATGAGCGTATGCATCGCTGGGGGCCCAAACGTAATTACTTGAATCGCTTGGCAACTCCTGCCCGGGCGTTAGCCGGCGGATTGCGTACCGCCGGACTTGGCGTTCTGTTGGGATTGGCCGATCCCGTGGCCGACGCGATTGCCTTGTTTCTGCACCTTGACCATTTGCGAAAAGAATTCTGGCAGGCCGGGTTCTCAGTATCGTTCCCGCGCATCTGTCCCCAGCCAGGCGGATTTACGCCGCCTTATCCCGTCAATGACCGATTCCTGGCACAGATGATTTTCGCGTTCCGTATCTGTATGCCCGATGTGCCGCTGATATTGTCCACGCGCGAAAGCGCCGCTTTCCGCGACGGCATAGCGGGAATCGGCATAAACAAGATGAGCATTGCCAGCAAAACAACGGTCGGCGGCTATCATGCAGAAATCGCGGCGGAAGACCGGCAATTTTTGATCAGTGACAACCGCGATATAGACACTTTTTTTTTAGCGCTGCGCCACCACGGGCTTGAGCCGGTCTTTAAGAACTGGGACACCGTTTACCGGGATCCGGTAAACAGACGTTAAAAGTCGAAGGGCGAAAGTCAAAGGTCCCGCTCTAAGCGGGATAAATCAAAGGCTTGCCCCGCCACAGGCGGGGTCAAAAGTCTGAAGGGCTCGGCCTTCGACCACGCCTTTGGCGTGGCAAGCCTGTGACCACGCCTTTGGCGTGGCAAGCTTTCGACTTGCGACTGGATAAAGGGGGAAGGATGCCGACTCAACTTCATCATGAACGCATGGCCCGATTTTGCCGGGCCGGTCTGTATCTGGTCACCTCGCAATCGTTATCCCGCGGCCGGCCGACCCTGGACATTGTCAAGGCGGCGCTGGCCGGAGGCGTGAGGCTGATTCAAATGAGAGAAAAAGAAATGACCCTCCCCGATTTCATTGGTCTGGCGGAACAGGCGCGCCGGCTGACGGCAGAAGCCGGCGCTCTGCTGATGATTAACGACCGGCTGGACGTGGCCCTGGGCATTAACGCCGACGGTGTTCATCTGGGACAGGATGATTTTCCAGTATCACTGGCGCGCAGACTGGCGCCCCACTTGATTATCGGCGCATCAACGCACAACACAGCGGAAGCCGAATCCGCCCAGGCCGCCGGCGCATCATATATCAATATCGGGCCGGTATTTCCCACGCAGACCAAAGCGTGGCCCGGCGCGTTGCTTGGATTGGAAGGATTACGGCGCGTCGCCAAAGTCGCGAAAATTCCGTTCACCGTTATGGGAGGCATCAAACGCGAACATATCTCCGCACTACTGCAAACCGGGGCACAGACCATTGCCATGGTCACGGCCATCACCCAGGCCGACAATCCCGAAGCTGCCGCGCGCGAACTGCTGAACCTGATTCGTGGCGTAGCAACCCCCGGCGACTGTAGCGGCGGGCTCTGACCGCCGATCCTGCCCCGGCGACCGGAGGTCGCCGCTACAATCCCGCCCTCTGACCGCCGATAACCTCTTGAATCGCCCGGTACACATCATCAACCAGCTTGATCAGCACATCCTCGCCAATGATAAGCGGCGGCATGAGATACACGACAGCCCCCAGCGGGCGAATCAACACACCCCACGCCAGCAAACGCTCGCGAACGGCCTGCGCCCGGATTACGGAGGGTTGTCCCTGTTCGTCTTCCAGATCCAGGGCGGCAATCATACCCAGACCCCGCACCCGCTTCACCCCCGGCAGTTGCTTGAATCGTTCCATTTCCCGGCCAAGTATATGTCCCATCTGTTCCGCTTTTGAGACGATGTCTGCCTCCCGGTAAACAGTCAACATTTCCAGGGCAACGGCGGCGGCGATGGGATTTCCCGCAAACGTATGGCCGTGATAAAAGGTATGATCTCCGGACTGATCTCGAAATGTCTCGAAAATTTCTGGCTTTACAACCGTGGCGCTGATCGGCAGATAACCGCCGGACAGGCCTTTCCCCAGACATACGATATCCGGCTGGATACCGGCATGTTCGCAGGCGAACATTTTGCCGGTGCGTCCGAATCCCACGGCGATTTCATCGGCAATCAGCAGGATATCATAACGGCGGCAGAGTTCCGCGAGTTTGGCCAGATAGGCGGGCGCGTACAAACGCATACCGGCAGCGCCCTGGCATAACGGCTCGATGATCACAGCGGCGACGGTATCGGCCTGTTGAGTCAAAATCGCTTCCATGGAAGCGAAACATTCCAAGTGACAGGTATCGGGCGTCAACTGCCGCCGGCACCCGGCGCAAAACGGCGCCTCGGCGCGAAGCACGGGGAACATCAACGGCCGGAACGCCTGATGAAACCCGGCCTGATAACCGACGGACACGGCACCCAGCGTATCACCATGGTAAGCATGGTCCAATGACACAATACGACATCGTTCCGGATGGCCCGTGTTATGCCAATACTGCACGGCAATTTTCAGCGCCGCCTCTACGGCGCTGGCCCCATCGCCGGCAAAAAACACGCGCCGTGATTCCGCTCCGAACAATGCCGTTATTTCGGCGGCCAGCTCAATAGCCCGGGGATGCGACATGTTACCCAGAATGCTATGCTGTAATTCCGCGGCCTGGCGTTGGATGGCCTGAACCAGGCGGGGATGGCTATGTCCAAGGTTGCACGCCCACCATGAAGAAATGGCATCAAGATACCGGCGCCCGTCCGTATCAGTGAGATACACCCCTGCCCCGCTGGTGATGACCGGAAACGGTTGGGATGCTATGGCCGAATGACGGGAATACGGATGCCAGAGCGATTGACGATCCTGCCGGCGATACTGGCGCGTGTTCATGCTTCGTCCCTCGTGTTTGAATCAACCGCACTGTTAGGCCGCGCCATGTGTTCCATCCATGGAATCACAGCATCCAAATGCCGGCCGCAAAATGAGCGGAATATTACCCTCTTCCAATCCATTATGAACGGGAGCCTGCCAAGCACGCGAACTTGTCCCTGCCGTTCAATAACGGCCATATTATCCCGCTCCACCAGACCCCAGCGTTTTTTCTGCGTTTGATTAAAAATCACCCCGGCAACTGTCAGCCGGGCCCGGCGCAATTCGCACAGCGACAACAGCGTGTGGTTGATGGTTCCCAGTCCCGGCCGGGCCACCAGTACCACGGGAAGCGCGAGCGCTACCATCAAGTCCAGCATGGTTTCGCGCTCATTCAACGGTGTTAGAATGCCCCCGGCTCCTTCCACAATCACCAAGGAATGCCGGCGCTGCAAGGCGCGCAAAGCATTCACGACAGACGTGATCTCAATGCGCCGGAGCTGCCGGGCGGCGGCCAAATGCGGAGAACATGCTTGCTTGAAACAATACGGCGCCATCCGCCGCCGATCCGCCTTGGATGTCGTCAACCCCGCCATGCGCAGGCAGAACTCCAGATCCGGCGCCTGCCAACGCCCGCCTTGCCGACGGCATCCGGTTTGCACCGGCTTCATGGGCACCGCATCCCAACCGCCCATCCGGAGAAGCGACACCAGGGCCGCACTGACAACGGTCTTGCCGACACCCGTATCGGTTCCAGTGATAAATAGTCCGGTCACACCTAAACTCATAGATCTCCACCCTTCCTGGTCATGAAATAGGTAACATGATAACTGGCAGTTACGCCGGCGCCGTGCGGATAACATTCTTGATAAACGCTGGCCAGTTGAGACAATTCGCTTCGGTTCAAGGGCACCGGGGATGTTGATACCATCCCGCCGGTAAGCCCCTGGTCATGAATATGGCGTAACAATGCTTCCACCGATGGATACTCAACACGTCGAATTTCTTTTTTTTCCTCTATAATGGTCAGTCCGGCATACTGTAATGCCTGGCGCACCTGCCTCCGCGTAGGGAGATTGCCGGCCGGCGGTTTACGCGGCGCCACCCGCAGACGGCATTTCCGGAGTTCGCCCAGCGTTCCGCGGATCATCAGCGAAAATATCGCCTGACCTCCCGGTGCCAGCAATGCTGCCATCCTGGTCAGCCCATCTTCCAGCGGACTGATCCAATGCAAGGATGAACTGCTGACAATCAGCGGATAAAGTCGTGTCACCGGCATACTACACACGTCCGCGACGCGCCAGCGAACGTGATTATCAAATCCCATCCGTGTGCGCGCCGCGGCGATCATGCGCGCGGAAACATCCACAACATCAATCCAGAGACCGGGATACCGGCAACGGACCAGCCCGGTCAGCAAGCCGGTGCCGCATCCGATTTCCAGAACACATGCCGGCGGAAGCAGGTTGGGCAACCAACGGCTCAACGACTCAGCAACGGCTTGCTGGACGGTCGCCGCCTGATGATACGTTGCCGACGCTGCTGAAAACCGGGCGGCAACCGCCATAGTGTTTTTCTCTGGATTCATATTAGACGACTGTCACCGCCAATCTACCGTTCCATCCGCCATTGTCCTGATACGCGAAGCGCGATTGGAACGCGACCTGCAATGGATTGAATTTTCTACGCATGGGTTGATGCAACAAAGCGGCTAATTTCAACCGCCAGCGCTGCGGGATCCCGCAGCGGCAGATCATGTCCCCGGCGATCATACAGACATAACCGGCCGTCAGGTAATCCGCGGCTGGCCATATCGGCGGCCTGCCAGGGAATCACACGATCCTCCCGGCCATGGAGCATTAGAACCGGCACGCGAATATGATCCAAACTATTCCTCAAATCCGTATTGATCAGATAGATTAATCCTGCCGTCAATTCCTCCACCCACTCGAACACAAGCTTTTCCATATTCCGAATCAGCGGCGGTGATGCGGCCAAGGGCATGGCCGCCAGCTGGTAAAATCCGGCCAGGGTTTTACTGGGATCCCGCTTCAATCCAATCATCATGGCGCGAACATTCCCTACCGGGATACCGTATGCAAAGTCTTCTGCGGAACAGAATTTCGGTGTGGCGGACACCAGCACCAACCGGCGGACCCATTCGGGACAACGGCAGGCGAGCTCCATAGCCGCCATACCGCCCATTGACCATCCAATCAAAGTCACCGGTCCGCCCTGTTCCCGAATCAACGCCAGCAGTCCGGCGGCATAAGACGACAGGCCATTACTTGAACTTAGATCACGGACACAACTACTTTGCCGTTCTATCCCCCCCTTCAATGCCAGATCATGGGTTGAAACGGCCATAACGTCGGAATCGCAGGTCAAAGCATCAGACAGTCCGCCCATTGCCGCGGCGGAATACCCCCAACCCGCAATCATAATGCTTGGATTTTTCAGCATAATACATCATTTCATATGGGCGCCGACACCTTGCAGCGCGGTAGCCCGCGCTGCCGCTTTCAGACAGTGAAGCCATGCTTAGCCGAAGATAAAGCGGGAGCTTCCGCTCCCGCACTCCATACACGGCTGAATATTTCACATCAGCAGTTCAGGACGCCTTCTTTCCGGGCATCTTGAACCAGAATATCCGCCGCATGATCAAGGTCTTCCGGGGAATGATCCAGCGTGACGGAAAGACGGAGACGGGCCGTGCCCGGCGGCACGGTTGGCGGCCGGATAGCCACCGCCAGAATGCCATGTTCTTTAAGCCGTTGTGACCACCGCAGAGTCTTATGATTATCCCCCCCAATCAGGGGAATAATCTGGCTGGCTGAACCACCCGTCTGGAACCCTGCCGCCTGCAGTTTTTCCCGGAAATGAGCGGCGCGATTCAGCAACGATACGCCCAACGCAGGCTGTGCTTCAATACAGCGCAACGCGCCTAACACGGATCCGATGACGGATGGCGGCAGACTCGTACTGAAAATCAAGGGCCGCGCCCGGTTAACTATGAACTGCCGCCAGATATCCGCACAGGCGACAAAGCCGCCATAACCACCCAAGGCCTTGCTGAGCGTGCCCATGTTCAGTACCACATCATCTTCGAGACATCCTGCCCGGACAAGGCCGGCGCCGCCGGGACCGAAGATGCCGGTCGCATGCGCTTCATCCACCATCAGCATCGCCGCATGGCGCCGGGCCACGGCGGCGATCTCCTTCAGCGGCGCCAGGTCACCATCCATGCTGAATACCGATTCCGTCACGATCAGACATTTTACATCATGCGGTTTTTTGGCAAGAATCGCGTCCAGATGCGCCGCGTCATTATGCTGAAAACGATGGAGCACGGCACGACTGAGCAGCGCCGCGTCCATGATGCTGGCATGGGCCCGGCGATCCGTAATGATCCAATCGTGACGATCAAGTATTGCGGGAATAATCCCGATATTGGCCATGTAGCCGCTGCCAAAGACCAGGGCCGCGGGATAGCCCTTATAGGTCGCCAGCCGCCGTTCCAATTCCTCATGACAGGGTAAACTGCCGCTGACCAGGCGGGAGGCGCCGCTACCGGCTCCCCAGCGCCGCAGGGCGGCTTCGGCCGCAGCCGTCACTTCAGGATTGCGGGCCAATGCCAGGTAATCATTGCTGGAAAAATTAATAAAACGGCGATTGCCAATCCGCAGGATTCCCCCGGCTTGCGGATATTCCCGGATTTGCCGCTCCAATCCCCGCTCGCGAAGCTGATGGAGTTCCGCTTCAATCCAGTCTGCTTGTGCCGCCATCAAATAGCCCTCGACTCTGACCCAAGTTAGGCGATTCTTTCGCGTGTCATTCAGAAGAGTGCCGTTAATAACGGGACGAAGAAGAATCCCCGGCCTGCGTCAGGGCAAGCTTACAAACACTCAACACGAGATTCCTCGCCCTGCCTGCAATGCTGTGCATAACACTGCGGGCAGGTACGCTCGGAATGACAATATTGGCGCCTTTTATAGCTTTACGCGCAAAGAATCTCTTAATTCAGGTCTGAATTATTTCTGATATGTTTCCGGGACATAGGCCGGACACTTCTTATCCGCAAATAGCGGACGCAACCGCGCGAAACGCTGAATTCCATGCTCCAGCGGCACCGGCGCCCAGGCGGATCCGATCAGCGGCCGGGCATAATCCATGAACTCGTCCGTGACATCAATTTTTTCGGGGCTCAACCATTCCAAGGGGAATGTGCGTTCGCTGTTGGCTACCAGTTCCAGTGAGACCTTGTCATAACGCACGGCATATTTCTTTCCCGGCTGACGCAGAATTGTGGCCATCCATCCACTGCCGTCCTGGCGGGAAATTTCCACCGCCTGCCGCCCCACCTGATAGGCCTCATCCAGGTCGACAGTAGAGGCATAAACCATCGTATCCCGCTGATCCGTGCCCGCCACGTGTCCCCGGGCGTCGCCGCGTGCCGCCAACCCCCTGGCATTCAAATACGAGACCACGACCTGTTGCGCCGTCATTTTGCTGGCGCCGAACTCGACATGTCCAAACGCGTCCTTAGCCGCGCCAATGTCACCGACATCAAAACCTTCGCTGAGCGCCACGATGCACCGTCCGCTCCGTTTCAATTCGTCATTGACATTATCCGCGAGTTGCTCAAGTGTCAGCCCCGATTCCGGCATATAAATCTGCAACGGCATTTCCCGCTGGGGATCCGCCAGGCGGGCGGCGGCGGGAATATAGCCGATCTTCCGGCCCATCATCTGTATGACCAGCACCGGATCGGCGGGACACGAGCCGGCATTTTCCTCGTTGGCATTCTGGATACAGCAGGCCCAGTAGCGGGCCACGGAGCCATAGCCGGGTGTATGATCAATCAGCTTGAATTCCGAATCACCGACGTCATTATCAATGGTCTTGGGCACGCCGGTTGCAATCAGGTCCAATCCCTTTTCCCGGGCGATATTACTGATCTTGTGGGCGGTATCCATTGAATCGTTGCCGCCGATATAAAAGAAATAGCCGACGTCATGAGCTTGCATCACCTCGACAACACGGGCAAAATCACGGACCTGCTTTTCCTTGAGCTTATAGCGGCAAGTCCCGATGGCGCCGGCGGCCGGCGTGGTTTTCAGCAGGGCGATCTCACCGGGATCCTGGGCCGAAAGATCCAGCAATTCCTCTTGTAAAACGCCCTCGATACCGTGCCAGGCGCCGTACACCTTTCCAAACTCCGCAGGATATGCCAGGCAGGCCTCAACCACTCCGCGCAACGAATTGTTAATCACCGGCGACGGTCCGCCGGATTGGGCCACAATCACGTTTTTCGACATCTCACCATCTCCTTTCGCTTGACGAACGGACATTCTGCTGTTAGCCTGACTTATTCATGCAGGCATTGCCATTCATGAATAAGTCACTTTAGGCCAATCTATTCTATTGTAACGATTGGTCTAAAGACGTCATAATTGCCCGGCAACCGCCGGGCAATTACAAGTGGCTAACCCCTTGTCGCCCCGCAATTGCGGGGCGATGACGGCCCTACGGGTGGATTATTTGCGACGAGTCACGAATAATCCAGGTTAAAAGTAATTTTTTCATACTTTCCGAATTAATCGTCTCATATCATAATATAATAAAATGGGGGAATTCAAGATGAATATCGACGCTCGCCCGTCCACGGACCTGGAACAATACAAGGCCACGACCGGACATCGCCGGCCGGCGCGCATCCTCTACTCGTTCAGCATGACCGAGGATCTCACGCGGCGAGTGACGGAACATATCGGCACCAAGGATTATCAACGCCATTATGGACTCATGAATAGGGTGAACGTGTGGCTACGCCGGCCGGATCATTTGCCGCCCCTGGATTTTTCCTCATATTGGAAAGACCAGCAACTGCCCCCGGGCACCACCATCAACGATTCCGGCGTCGCCATGGTCCCCAGCGGTTTCTACCATTTTTGGGGTTATATCTCCCCGCTTCGCAAGGCCAAGTCACTTGCTGAAATAGAAAAGTATCCGCTCGAAGATCTTTCGCGCTGGGACGGCTCAGAGCTCGCCACGTCCGTCAACCAGGCACATGCCGAAGGTAAAATCGCCATCGGCGTGGTCGGCCACATGTATGAAACGGCCTGGCAGATTCGCGGTTACGAGGAATTTTTGATGGACATGATGAGCCAACCCGCGTGGGCTGAATGCCTGCTGGAGCGAATCGCCCGGCAAAACATGATCAAGGCAACTACCGCCGCCCGGGCCGGGGTGGACGAAATGTTATGCGGCGATGATGTCGCGCATCAGCAAGCCATGATGTTTTCTCCTGACATCTGGCGCACAATGATGCTGTCGCGCTGGGGCGCGATTTGGGCCGAGATAAAACGCATCAACCCCGAAATTCGCATCTGGTATCACAGTGACGGTAACATCATGCCGATCATAGAGGATTTGGTGCAAGCCGGACTCGATATTCTTAACCCGGTTCAGCCGGAATGCATGGATGTGGACACTTTGCACAGGAAATATGGGCAGCGCCTGACATTCCACGGCCTGATGGGCACCCAATCCACGATGCCGTTCGGCACCCCGCAATCCGTTCGCGCACGCGTCAAGGAAATTATTGAAAAATACGGCCGGGACGGCGGGTTAATCATTGCCCCCACGCATGTCCTCGAGCCGGAGGTGCCGATCGCCAACATTGACGCTTTCTGCGATGCCTGCCGTGAATTCGGCAAGTTGGACTGAACCCAAAATGATGTCCCTAAAGACGGACGCGACCACGCGAAACGCGTGGTAAACGGAGCTTGTCCCGCGTTGGGCGGGACGCGTCCCTCCACTCGTGGCCATGCCAGGAGCGTGGCAAGCGCGCTTGTCCTGCGCCGCGCAGGATGGCAAGCCAGGGTCGTCACAAATTCGGGTCAGGGAGACGTTTCATCCATGCCTGAATTACCTGAAGTTGAAACCATGGTTCGCAACCTGCGCCAGGCCGGATTAAAAGGCCTCCGTATCAGGCAGGTTGGTATTCATTGGGATCGGCTTATTGCCGGGCTTTCGCCGCGGGTCTTCATCCGCCGGTTGAAAGACCGGACATTCCTGGATATCAACCGCCGCGGAAAATTCATAGTGTTTCGGCTTTCCGGCGGATATTTCCTGCTGGTGCATTTGCGCATGACCGGGCAATTTGTCTTGCGCAGTACTGCTGATCCGCGGGATTCTCATGAACATCTGGTTCTGCGGCTGAACGACGGTCGGGAGCTCCGCTACCGGGACACGCGCAAATTCGGACGCTGGTGTTTGACCCGCAATCCCAAGCCCATTCTCCACCCGCTGGGTCCGGAACCGCTGGCGGCCTCATTTCAGTTGCCTGATTTTGCCGCCGGTCTGGCCGGCTGTCGCCGGATGCTGAAACCCCTTTTGCTGGATCAAACATTCATCGCGGGGCTTGGCAATATCTATGCCGACGAAGCGTTATGGGAAGCACGGCTCCATCCGCAACGCCGGCCCGACACGTTGAAGCCGAATGAAGTACAGGCCCTTTATCAGGCCATCCGCAGAACCCTGAAGCGCGGCATCCGTCATGGGGGCACATCGCTGGGGGCGGGCCAATCTCATTTTGCCAATCTGAGCGGCCGACCGGGCCGGCACCATCGGTATCTGAAGGCATACGGCCGCACCGGCCAACCGTGTCCACGCTGCCATACGCCCATTCGGCGATTGACGATCGGACAACGGAGTTCCCACATCTGCCCGGTTTGCCAGCGATAATGACCGCCAATCAGGCTAGCTTGGACCACATACAACGCCGTGATTCCCGAATTGACCGCGTCAGCATAGCCGCCGCCCATGAATCGGGCAAATTCCCGGCAATAAATCTCCGTTGATAAGGGGGGGGGGGGCAGGCCAAGACCAAAGCCAACCCAAGTCAGGGCCGCTACTCCTCTTCGTGACTACGGCGGGCAGACTACCCTACAGTCCTCTGTGCCTTTGCTCCTTTGGCCTGTCTTGGCGCCGCGTTTCAGGCGCTTTCAACTGCTTCTGGAATTGACCGATTATAGATATCGCTTAATTGAGCTATTGAAGCGTTAATATAGTCGTTTATGATAAGCGCTTCTCCTTTTATTTCGCCAATAACATCACATGGCACATTATGCTTTTTGCACAGCGACTTGATTATTTCGCTGTTTTCCGGCGGTGCGCTGACAATAATTCTTGACTGCGATTCGCCAAAAAGGAGCGCATCAGTTCGCATGTTATTATGAAGAGTAATTACAGCGCCGCGTTTCCCTGCTATACAGCTTTCAGCCAGGGCAACAGAGAGTCCTCCCTCAGAACAGTCATGGGCGCTGGCTATTATCCCCTGCGTGATCATTGCTAACACCGCGCTTTGCACATTCTTTTCTTTTTCCAGATTTAATTCCGGTGGTTTCCCTTTTGCCAGATTGTGAATAATATTGAGATACTGAGACCCGCCCAGCTCTTCTCTGGTTTCGCCAATGAGAAAAACCAGATCCCCGTCATTCTTGAAATCAGTGCTGGTAACGTTCTTGACATCATCCACAACTCCCACCATACCAATTACAGGTGTAGGATAAATTGCGCCGGATGGGCTTTCATTATTAAAGCTCACATTTCCACTTACCACAGGAATATCAAAAAATTTACACGCCTGCGTGATTCCTTTTACCACATTAGTGAATTGCCAGTAGATTTCAGGATTAAAAGGATCGCCGAAATTCAATCCATCAGTAACGCCCAAAGGTTTTGCGCCGCAGCATACCAGATTGCGCGCCGCTTCCGCCACAGCGCTTTCTCCGCCAACAAATGGGTCCAGATAACAATAGAGTCCATTCCCATCTACTGTCGCTGCAACCGCTTTATTGTTTTCTTTGATATAATAAACTCCACTGTCATTACCAGGTCCTATGCTCAGCGGTGCGGTTAATTTCTGATCAACCTTTTGCGCAATCCATTTCTTAGAAGCAATCGTGGGGGAAGCCAGCAAGGTCAACAGCGATTCATTATAATTTTTCGGCTCTTCTATACCTGCAATGTCCAGCTTGGATGTGTCGGCGAGATAGGCCGGTTTTTTTGTTTCTCTTTCATATTCAGGCGCTTGTACAAGAAATTCCGCCGGCACCTCCGCAACTACATGCTCATTTTCCTTTACTCTTAAAATACGGTCATCGGTCACCTTCCCGATTACGCTGAATTCCACATTCCATTTTGCAAAGACTGATCTTACCTTATCGAGATTTGCCGGATTAATAATCATAAGCATTCTTTCCTGAGATTCTGAAAGCATTATCTCGTAAGGAGTCATTCCCTCTTCTTTGCGGGGTACGCGCGCAATGTCAATTTCCATTCCTGTTCCGGCGTTAGCCGCGGTTTCTGCTGTGGAGCATACAATTCCCGCCGCTCCCATATCCTGCATGCCAACTACTAATTTCTTTTCTGCAAGCTCAAGACACGCCGCGCTTATTCTTTTTCCGATTTCCGGATCGCCGATAGCAACTGCGCTCTTTTTTGCTTCAGCGCTTTCATCTAATCCTGAAGATGCAAAGCTCGCTCCTTCCACTCCGTCTCTCCCGGTAGCGCCGCCGGCAACAATTACCAGATTGCCCTTCCCTTCTGCGCGCGCCCTTATTATGTTTTCCTTATCCAATAAACCTACAACCATAGCATTCACCAGAGGATTCCCCTGATAGCATTTATCAAAATACACCTCGCCGGCTATGGCAGGCAAATCAACAGCATTGGTATAGTCGGTAAAGCCGCGCGCAATTTCCTTGAAAAGATATTTGTTCTTCTTGTCACTGAGTAAACCCAGGCGCAAAGAGTTTAAGAGGAATAAAGGACGAGCTCCCACTGTAAATATATCCCTTATACATCCGCCTCCGCCTGTAGCGCTGGCCGCATAAGGTTCAATTGCCGAAGGATGATTGTGAGATTCCACCTTGAATACAACGGCATATTTATCATCCATTGACACAGCGCCTGAATTTTCGCCTGAAGTAAGAAATACATTTTTTCCTTTCGCAGGCAACAATCTTAAGATTTTTTTTGAATTTTTGTAGGAACAGTGTTCCGACCACATCGCGGAAAACATGCCCAGTTCCGTATAATTCGGGTCTCTTTTCAGGAGCGTTTTAATTTTTTCGTATTCAGAAGCGCTTAACCCCAATTCCTTAGCCAGATCTGTGTTTACTTTCTTTTCCATATTTTTTCCTCCTTTATCCTGATATTGTTTTTTGATTTAAATTAATACGGTATCCCTTAAATTAATTTACCTAACTAACCTGGATTATTCGCGACAAGTCGTGAATAATCCACCCGCAGGGCCGTCGTCGCCATTCATCCCGGTCCAAGCAATAAGGCTTTCTGATAAAACAGGCAAGAAAATCTTACGGCATGAGAATACAAAAAGCAATAATCATACTCGCTTGCCGGAGT
Source organism: uncultured Verrucomicrobiota bacterium (assembly GCA_964418925.1). Taxonomy (GTDB): domain Bacteria; phylum Verrucomicrobiota; class Kiritimatiellia; order JAAZAB01; family JAAZAB01; genus CAYQNY01. Next base: position 13,287 of record CAYQNY010000007.1, on the reverse strand, counting down.
TTATCCGGCCAAGATGCTTATTGCTCAGCGCCCGATTCTCCGTCGAAATCTCGAATAATTTGACATCAGTCCTTTTCAGAAAAACACTTCCTTGACCTGAATCGCATGCACCCAGACATCCCCCGATCCGCCGTAATACACCCGCGGCTCGATGGCAATAAAGTCATTAACAATGATTTCCAGATCGTAAATTTTCCGGCTGATATTGCCATGTAATTCCTGCTTGGCAAGAATACGCCGGCCGTGATCAGTCGCCACATCCATCACCACGGGAGCATTGGAAGCACAGCCGGTCAAATTGATGTCGAAACTAACCAGAAAGCGGCCGGGGAAGATATCATAATAATTGCCCATGACGACAAACCGATTTCGATCCCGTCCTTCTCTGGCAACCCGCACGGCATGATTGCCGTCAAGACAGGCTTCGTTTTTTCCGGTTTGAAACAGCGTATAAGCCGCAACAATATTCAATAGCGCCGGTTTGCTCAGGTCCAGAGGGCTCAAGGGGATTGCGTTATTTCCTTTCAGAAGATAGGGGGTCCTCTCTGGAAAGCATTTGGCAAGCATGCGATTGAATCCATTGCGACTCTGAAGAACCAGCGGATCGCTTTTCAAGCCGCGCGGGTTGAAGACCAGTTCGCCCATATCCGGTTCGGGGATATCCTCCAGAATGACCAGCGAATTTGGTGGCACCGACTTGATTAACTGCATTAATCGGGCTTTAGGCATCCGATCGGCTCTTATTTTCAACCCCTCGCGCCACATGAATGAAATCGAAAAAACCGCCATGAACAACACGGCGAACCAGGCGCCGAGTTGCCGGGTTCTTGGCCACGAAGCAGACCATTGCCATAAGCGGCTGATTCCCAATCCCCCGCCAACGACCATCATGGGCAGGGTTTCAAAATAATAAAAAGGGCCCATGGTGTTATAGCCGGGATAAAAAAAGAATATATACCCCAAACATATCACCAGGATAGAGCTTAATAGCAACCAACTCCAACGCGCGGACCAACCCAGGATAAAAAGTATCAGCCAAGCTATCAGCGATCCGGAAAAGCCAAAAAGCCACTTATCCAGCAAACATACGTTTTCGAGCAGAAGTTTCAGCCCTCTTTGCACAGTATGATCGTAAGCGAGGCCACTATTTATGTGGCGGAGACCAAAGCCGATGTTCTCACTGGAATCGTAAAACAGATAAGTGGACGTGAACGCGTCTCCGACCGCCAAATGGTTATATAACAGGAACAGTAGAATTCCGATGGATGAGCAAAACGCAAAGACAATGGTGCCAATCCACACGGTCCGATTACGTTCTTTACAAGCGCGCCACAATGCATCCACGGCGAACGGCAACGCCAGCAATAACGCGGTATAGGTGCGGTTGAGAAAAAGAAAGCTCCACCCCAGCCCCGCCAAGGCGGCATACCACGACCGACGGGTCAATACCCAGGACAGATACGACCAGAGCACTACCGAAACGGCCAGCATTCCGCTGGTATGACTCAACAGCGTGCCCTGCATAAACAAAAAATATGGCGAACAGCACAGCAGAATCGGAATGGCATACCGTGGAATTCGCAGTAAGGCTGCACAACCTGAAAGCAGCCAGAAGCTCAATGCCGCCGCCAGGGCAACCATCAAGCGCGGCATATCCAGCAAGACCCCCGGCAAAAGCCATAGTGAATGCCCCGGCGGATACCGGGAAAGCCACCCGGCTTTTTCATCCTGAATAATCATTTCATGTTTTAAGCAACTGCATAACGGCGGTTCCGGACGCGCAATCACCCCATCACGAAACGCATAGGCTGCAAACACATAACTGTTCTCATCCGTCGTGAGCGGCATACCGACCACCACCCACTGACTGATGGCATAGGAAGCCAGACCTATGGCAACCGATAGAAGCACCCGAAATTTCCACGTATTCATGACGGAGACATCACCCCTAGAAAGTTTACAGGCTTGGGCACTCTGAATCATATACGAACCACTCCCTAATATCTTACAGGAATAACGAGGTTAAAAAACTATTGGCAAGCGTTCAGCTATCAGCAGTCAGCATTGAGGCCTATGGAAAAATAAATTAACGGACTTCAAGAAACTTCACGTTTTGAGGGAGGACCAGCGTTTGGTCTCGGTGCAGGCTAAATGCCGACGGCTGAACGTTTAGATTTTTTATAAATTCGACCACCGACGGTAGCACCGGCGATTTCCTTCCAATCCCGGACTTTCCGAATGCGTAAATTATAGGCATGGACTTCCTCCAACACCTTGCAGTCTATTTTCAGGTCCCGGCAACGACCAATCAGAGCGCCCAGATCCTTGGGAAAACATTTACCGCCAAACCCGCGTTCCGTGGTCACATCCATGTGACTCGGGCCGATCCGCTTGTCGAGAGCAACGGCCTTTTTCACATCGTCATAGTTAACGTCTTCGGCCTGGCACAAATCGTAAAATATATTGACTAAAGAGACCTTGGCCGCCAGCATGACATTGGCCTGGTATTTGACAATCTCGGCGGCCACTGTGCTCATGCGAAGGATCGTGGCGGAAGGAAAACAGGTGCGATAAAGGTCAATAATCTTCTGCGCCACCCAATCATTGTCGGCGCCGACTACAATCCTGTCGGAATTGACAAAATCCTGGAGATAATTAGCCTCCGTTAAAAATTCAGGATTCATGGCAAACGGCACACGGGAGTATTGTTGGGCATATCGGCGCGTAGTGCCCGGCGCCACGGTGGACTTAATTACGACGACTTTTCCAAGATCAGCGATTTTGGGACATATCCCGGCCATAAACTCGTCGTAGATCGCAAGATCAATATGGAGTCGATTCTCATCATAAGGCGTTGGCAAACACGTGAAGATAATATCGCTGTTTTTGAGAACTTCATCCAAATCATCCCGCGGCTTGTACTTGTCATAAATCAAGACGCGATGCTTGGGTTCAAACCCCCGCTGACGATCATATTCCACAAATCCGTATTCCACCGATCGCCCGACATAGCCGTAACCAATAATGCCAATCGTACTCATTGAATGTGACTCCTGTAGCCGGATGTAAATTTCAAAAGACCACCGATAAACTTACTGTATCGCAGGCACCATGACCCGTCAATGGCGATATGATCAGCCGCGAAAAATCGCGGCAGTTTTCAGTGTTCAGATTTCAGGGGGGAGCGCGGGGCCAGGGCGTAGAAGGGCATGGCTCACCAGAATAGTTACATTTTAGGTTGCAATATTGCCCGATTATTTTATGCTTGCTGTCATCCGGTGTACCTGTAGCTCAATTGGATAGAGCATCTGACTACGGATCAGAAGGTTGCAGGTTCAACTCCTGCCAGGTACGCCCTTAAAACAGCCGGGGGCCTGCCCGCCAACAGTTTGACCCGAATATTTTCAGCCGCTGCCTCAGCTCCAAATCCCGGCCAGCCTCTCCACATTCCCGGCCCGGGTTACCTTGGTTTCATGGTTTAATAATAATAATTTGACGATCCAATATATCAAACAGATTGCACTTGATGAGCAATGCTCGCCAATGAAATAGTCGGTCTAATGAATTAGGCGGCTTCGCCGCAACTTTGCCGTTCTCCCGAACGGCCACTACACAACCCATGCCATGAGAACGAATGGTGTAGCGGCAGTTCGCCAGAACTGCACATGATTGTCCGCCGAAGGCGGATCCGCCTCTGGCGGAAAATTCCTATACCTGAATTTAAGAAGAGCTTTCATCCCGCCCTTATCGCCTTTTCAATATCATCACAGGTAACACAATGACTCCAGCATGCCGGGAATCAACGGATTCTCAAACGGTGCCGCGTATTCAATCGTTGGTAAACATGGTTGGCTGGTTGGTCAGCCATGCATGGCGTGTGATCCTTACCATTCCCTAAAAGAGAAGCAAGCCTTTTTGTTAATATGTTGGGACTGACCTTATTTTTTTATTGACGGGAGTTACATTCCTGCTTTAATGCTCCGCTGATACCGCATGTATGGGCATGGGCATTATTACCGGATATCACATTATCGTTTTCCATGACCGCTGCATGACAGAGCGGACATTTTCGGCTGAGCTATTAGATAAACAACATTAAGGAATATCCTTTTATGACCACCAACCAACACTTGCTTGCATGGGTTAATGAGATCGCTGATTTATGCACTCCCGACCAGGTGCATTGGTGTGACGGATCCCAGGAGGAATACAATACGCTGGCCGCCAAAATGGTTGAGAGCGGCACGTTCACCAAGCTGGATGAACGGAAGCGGCCGAACAGTTATCTCTGCCGATCCGATCCGTCGGACGTGGCGCGCACTGAAGACCGGACCTTTATCTGCGCAGAACGCCAGAGTGACGCCGGCCCCACCAATAACTGGCGGGATCCGAACGAAATGAAAACCATCCTCAAAGATCTGTTTCGGGGATGCATGCGGGGCCGGACACTGTACGTGATTCCCTTCTGCATGGGCCCCCTGGGTTCGGACATCGCTCACATCGGGGTGGAAATTACCGATTCTCTCTATGTGGTCTGCAATATGCGCATTATGACCCGCATGGGTCGGCCGGTGCTGGACGCGCTCAAGGATGGTGATTTTGTTCATTGTCTCCATTCAGTCGGCGCGCCGCTGAAACCGGGTGAGCGCGACGTTCCCTGGCCCTGCAACGCCAAGAATAAATACATTGTCCATTTTCCGGAGGAGCGCGCGATCTGGTCCTTTGGGAGCGGGTATGGCGGCAACGCCCTGCTGGGCAAGAAATGCTTTGCCCTGCGCATTGCATCGGCCATGGCCCGGGATGAGGGCTGGATGGCGGAACACATGCTTATTCTGGGTCTGACCCCACCTAACGGCCAGACAATCTACGTGGCGGCGGCCTTTCCCAGCGCCTGCGGGAAAACCAACCTGGCGATGATGAATCCGACTCTGCCAGGCTGGAAAATTCAATGTGTCGGTGACGATATTGCCTGGATGAAATTCGGCACCGACGGCCGCCTCTACGCCATCAATCCGGAAGCCGGCCTTTTCGGCGTAGCGTCCGGCACTTCAATGCAGACAAATCCCAATGCCTTACTGAGTCTGACGAAAAACTGCATATTTACCAACACGGCCATAACCCCCGGCAACGATATCTGGTGGGAAGACATGACCCCGGAAATGCCGGCCCATCTGACCAGCTGGAAGGGCGAAGCCTGGACACCGGGATGCGGCAAAAAAGCGGCAAATCCCAACTCACGTTTCACCGCGCCGCTTGTTCAATGCCCGGTGGCAGATCCCGCCTGGGACGATCCACAAGGCGTGCCGATTTCGGCCATTCTCTTCGGAGGACGCCGGCCCACGACCATTCCGCTGGTCTTCCAGGCGTTATCCTGGCAGCACGGCGTCTTTCTCGGTTCCATTCAGTCTTCAGAGACTACGGCGGCGGCGGTTGGAACCGTAGGCATTGTCCGCCGCGATCCGATGGCCATGCTGCCCTTCTGCGGTTACAACATGGGCGATTATCTCCGGCATTGGCTGACGATCGGGAAAACCGCCACGCCGGAAAAACTACCGAAGATTTTTTATGTCAACTGGTTTCGAAAATCGGCGGAGGGCAAATGGCTGTGGCCGGGATACGGGGACAACAGCCGGGTTTTGGAATGGATTTACGAACGCGTGATGAACCGGGCCAACGCCGTGAAAACTCCAATCGGCCATATACCAACGCCGGATGCATTGAATACGCACGGTCTGGATATCACCCCACAGGATATGAACGAATTATTGCGCATTGATCCTGCCGGCTGGCGGAACGAATTGGCTGGAATCCGGGAACATTACGCCAAACTGGGCGACCACCTACCGGCCGAACTTACTGCAGAACTCAAGGCACTGGAACAACGGCTGGCCGGCAGCGGGTAAAGATATTGCAGTGTTTCAGGCTCCAGTGTTCAATGTTCGGAAAAGATTGTTCCGTCCTGCCTTCGCCCTTTGTGGCTACGGCAGGCAGGCCTGAACACCGAACACTGAAACCTACCGCGATTCTTCGCGGGCTGTGGCACACTGTTTCCTATTGCCTTTTGCCGGGCGGCCTGATACTCTTATTTAGTGACTAGAGGATAAAGTCAACCCGCGGATAATTGTCATGAACATTACCCCACGCTATTCCATCACGTTTGGCACCGGTATCCTGTTGGCAGGAGCACTATTTATTGCCGGATGTGAAGTGGATTCCGCCACGTCCACCGTCGAGATCACGCCAGATTCGGTTGTGCTTACCGACAAGGGACAAGCGGTAACACTGACCGCCGTTGGCGGCTATGAATGCACCTGGTCGCTGGGAACTGAAACATGGGGCACTCTGAACACCCGTAGAGGCAACCAGGTAATTTATACGAGCCAGTATCAGCCTTCCGGCGAGACCCCGGTGATGCAGATTGTCACCGTGGCCTCCCGGTTTACCACCATGTCAAGCATGGATCGCGCCGCGATAATCGCCGCCACCAACATCCCTTCCACCAGTATTGTCCAATACGCCACCGCGTATATCACCCATCTTCCCACTGGAACGTCCACAACCATGGCAGTCATGTCCCCGACATACCGATAAACATCATCCAGGGCGGATAAATAGCGCTTGCAGTTTTCCCGCGGGATAGTGTATATAGTAGATTTCATTGAGTTAAAATTTATTTAGTGGCGGCTTGGGCCGCTTGAGGAGGCATTGCATGGCAGTTAAAATCAGATGTCAAAAGACGGGCGCCAACAACGACCCGTGTTTCCGGATTGTTGCCGCGGATGTCCGTTCTCCGCGGGACGGTAAGTCACTGGAAATACTGGGCTGGTACGATCCGAAAAAGAAGGCAAAGAATTTTTTTATGCAACTGGATCGGATTGAAGCATGGAAACAGCAAGGCGCCCAACTATCGGAACTTGTAAGCACATTGATCAAGAAAGCCAAAGCCGGCGCCATGGCCGCTCCTCCGGCGGCTTCGGTCGCGCCCCCTACTGAAACACCAGCGCCCGCCGTCCTGTCCACGGCAACGGAAGCGTAACCTCCATGAGAGAATTTGTGGAATACGTGATAAAAGCGCTGGTCGATCATTCCGAGCTGGTGTCCATCTCCGAGATTCACGGCGCTCACAACATCGTGATTGAAGTTCGCTGTCATGCCGACGACATGGGACGGGTTATCGGAAAAAGCGGCAAAACCATTGGGGCCATCCGCATGCTGGTCACCGGGCTGGCCGCCAAACAGGGCCGCAAAGCGATGCTCGAGGTTGTTGAATAGCGCGCATCATGCCGGAACCGCTTAGAATTGATGTTATTACCATCTTCCCCGCCATGTTGGGGGGCTTTCTCGGAGAAAGCATGCTGAAACGCGCCGCAGCGATGGATGCCGTACGGTTTCAGATCGTCAACCTTCGAGATTTCAGCACCGACCGTCACCATACCGTGGATGACCGCCCCTACGGGGGCGGCCCCGGCATGATCATGAAAGCTGAACCCTTATTCAAAGCCGTGGAGTCTTTACGGACCCCCGCAGCACGGGTCATCCTGTTGACGCCACAGGGACGCTGTTTTGACCAAGTCATGGCCCGGGAAATGACCCGGGCCTCGCACCTGATTTTCGTGTGCGGCCACTATGAAGGCATTGACGAACGGGTCAGCCAGGCGCTGGTTACCGATGAGATTTCAATCGGCGACTACATTCTGACAAACGGCACGCTCGCGGCCACGGTCGTCATTGACGCCGTGGTACGCCTGCTGCCCAATGTGCTTGGCGGTGAGGGCGCCACCGTAGAAGAATCATTTGATCATAACCGGCTGGAGTATCCGCAATATACGCGGCCGGAGGTGTTCCATGACATGCAAGTACCGGAAGTGCTTCTTTCAGGCGATCACGCCGCTATACGGCACTGGCGTAACGAACAGGCACACCGGCGCACCTTGGAACGCAGGCCGGACCTGATGAAGCCCCCACGATAGACGCCTCCAAAAAACCCAGGGATTGAATTCGACGCTTGACGCCGCGCGTCATCCGGCTATGATGCAGGACTTCAAAGCAAAACCCGGTGTCGGATATTCAGGAGTTGACGATATGAAAGCTATTATGGAAAAAATTGACCAGGAAAACCGGAACCCCAAGGGGATATCCCCTTTCCGCATCGGCGATGCCATCAAGGTCTCGGTCAAGATCAAGGAAGGTGACAAGGAGCGCATCCAGGCATATTCAGGAACAGTCATCGCCCGCAAGGGCCATGGCGCCACCGAAACTTTCACTGTTCGGCGCATTTCGTTCGGCGAAGGCGTCGAACGGTTATTTTGTGTTCATTCACCGGCTATCGTCAAGATTGAAGTCGAAGGATCCAGCCATGTCCGCCGGGCCAAGTTATATTATCTCCGGGAGCGCTCCGGCAAGCATGCCCGCCTGAAAAGCAGACAGGTGGTAGCAGCAAAAAAAGCTCCTCCATCAGGAACTAAGAGCATTGCTCACGTTTGAACGTCAAATATGGGCCCGCGGACATAAGCGGGTGGCCGGCGTGGATGAAGCCGGACGCGGTCCGCTGGCCGGACCCGTGGTGGCTGTTGCCCTTGTTTTCACTCCAACCTTCATTGAGCACGAAGAACATCGTCTTTTCGAGGCACTGACTGATTCCAAAAAACTGACCAAAAACCAGCGTAACCGGTTTTATGATTTACTGATTGACTCACCCTATATTGAAATCGGCATTGGTTTCGGCGACATAGCGGAGATTGATGAGATTAATATTCTCCGTTCCACGCATCGGACCATGCATCGCGCCCTTGGCAATCTGCCCGCTCTGCCCGACCACGCCATCATTGACGGTCTGCCGGTGCCTGATCTACCGTGTCCGTCAACGGCCATCGTCAAAGGCGACAGCCAGAGCCTTTCCATTGCCGCCGCCAGCGTGATTGCCAAGGTCACCCGGGATCAATTTATGAACGATCTTGACCGGGAACACCCGGAATATGGGTTCAAAAACCATAAAGGATACGGCACGTCCGCGCATATTCAAGCCTTGCTGAAATACGGCGCGACCCCCTATCATCGCCGGTCTTTCAGACCGGTGCGCGAGATCGAAGCCATTCGCGGGAATCTGAATCGATCCGACCCACCCGATCCGATGGCCAGTATTTGATTAATGAATATTCTTCAACGGGCGCTCCAATCAATGTTACTATCCCGCCAACCTGCTGCCAACACTCGGCATACGGCCGGGGTATGGGGAGAAGCACAGGCCGAACGCCTGTTGAAAAGGAAAGGCTATCGCATCCTCGGGCGCCGCGTGCGCGTGGGTGACCGCGATGAACTGGACCTGGTAGCCCGCGACGGCAATGAACTCGTGTTTGTCGAAGTCAAAACCCGGAAAAATGAAACTTTCGGACGCCCCTCAGCCGCAGTGAATCAAGCCAAGCGTCATTATCTTTCGCGGGCCGCGGTGCGTTATATGAAGACCATCAAAAATCCGCCGGACTGCTTCCGATTCGACATCATTGAAGTAATCGGCGCGGAAGGAACCCCTACGCCCCGCATCGAGCATATTAAAAACGCGTTTTCCCTCGATCGACGTTATCGGGTTCCATAGAGTTTTTCTAGCACGGCTGGAATTGAGGCACACATCCGATTAACAGCGGCCTGATGGCATACGCGGCCAGCCTATGTTGCGCGCCTGTCTCCGCCGAAAACGTTGTGCTGGGAACACCGTTCCACCCGGCTCCACCCCCATATCCACGAGGGTCAGCGTCTGTCTTGACCTCCACCCTGGCATGAGATACTATGCTGAACAAACCACACAAACCAAGAAGAGATCAACCCCATAGAGTCAGGATAAACCATGCAATTAACCGATGAGCAAAAAGAAAAAGTCAAGCAGTGGGTGACCGAAGGCTGTGGATTGTCTGAAATCCAAAAACGGCTGCGTGATGAACTCAATCTAGCGCTGACGTTCATGGACGTCCGTTTCCTGATTCTTGATATGGGCATTGAGTTGAAGAACCAAGTCACCCCAAAAAATACAGCGCCAATCGAATTAGATAAGACTACCGCGGAACCGGCTATGGCCGCCGAGACCGAAATGCCGATGGATGAAGCACCTTTGGGCAGTGGGAATGTTTCCGTGGATATTGACCGGGTCATGAAACCCGACGCACTGGTCAGCGGCACGGTCACATTTAGCGACGGCGTGTCCGGTTCATGGTCGCTGGATCAAATGGGCCGCCTTGGTTTAAGTACGACACCTCAGGGATACCGTCCAAACAAGGAAGATCTCCAGTCATTCCAGCAGGAGCTGACCCGCCTAATTCAAAGTCGCGGCATGTGATCTGACTTAAAAAATCCGGCGCAACAGCCACTCCACGTCCGCCGCCGTAATGGGCTTGGGATTGGCCTGCGTGGACCAGGACGGCAGTGTTTTCTTGATAATTGTTTCCTTTTCGACAAGGGCTTTACCCTTGAAAGGAGATGTCATCTCCAGGTGATCAAGCGTCCGGCGTGTCCAGTCCAACAAATCCGCACCGACTGCCTGGCTTAAGCGGTCGTATTTGGCACCCATCGCCTCGTGATTTAACTCAATGGCATACGGCAGGCAGATGCCGCACACAAGTCCATGCGGCGCGTGATAACGAAGACCGAGCGGATGGGCCAGACCATGGACCACGCCCAATCGGCCCATGGAGAACCCCAGCCCGCCCAAGTAACTTCCAGTCAACAACCCCATTCTCTGCTCAGAGACACCGTCCCGATAAACCGCCTCCAGATTGGCGGCGATCAATGCCACGGCTTGCAAGGCCAAGCTGTCGCTCATCCACGTCGCATACCGGCTGGTAAACGCCTCCACGGCCTGGGTAAACGCGTCCATGCCGGCATGCGCGATCACTGATTGCGGACAATGCGCCAAAAGGTCCGGATCGAGTAACACCAACCGGGCCATCAGCATTGGATCCCGAATGGATTTTTTCACCTGAGCGGCTGTATTCGTCAGCACGGAATTAACCGTGGCCTCCGAGCCGGTCCCGGCGGTCGTGGGAACCGCAATAAACGGAATGCCCGGCGTTTCAAGCGGCGTACCGTCATGGTACACGGTTGGCGCCTGCGCGGCATGAAACAGCCCGGCACAGGCCTTGGCCAGGTCCAGGACACTTCCGCCGCCGACACCCGCCACCCAGTCTGCCCGATGTTTCCGGGCAACCATCCGCAGCCGATCCAGATCCTCCAGCGTTGGTTCGCCGCCGGCATGTTCCCACGATTTGACCTGGCAATCGGCCGGCGTAGTTTGAAGAATTCTGGCCAGCACACCGTGCTGGACAAGAGATCGGCCGTGTACAATCAGCCCACGCTGACCAAACAGGGCGCATTCCGGAAGCAGGCGACCAGCCATGCCGGCGCCGGTCAGGGTGCGGGCAGGAAGAATAATAGACTCAGGGAATACATTCATGACACGCTATGCAACATAATCATGGCGAGAAATTCAAGATTGTCCGTACCGGCGTTTTCAATGGAATGGGATTCGCCACTGCCCGTAAGGATGGCATCGCCCGCCGCAACGGGTGTTCGGCTCTGACCGTCATCCAGAATACCGGATCCCTTGAGAATCACGAACAACTCATCTTCGCCATCATGACGATGCGTCCCGATGCTGGCGCCGGGCGGAAGGATCAGCCGGGCGCATAACCGCGTTTTGGCCTTGATTTCCTCCTTCTTAAACAGATGCTGAAAGGTCACTTTCCCTTTGCCACCGCGCATCTGTTCCCTGATTTCAATGGACATTTCCGATGGTTTACGAATCATAGCGCTTCCCCTTTCATGAATATTCTATAGTGATGAACATCTTACCATGGCCATTTTCATTTTCCAGCAGAAATTGCAATGGGCCATGCGGGCGATGTGCCCGGCCGCCCCTCCAGCCTCCCCTCCCGTCGCGGTAGAGCGCGACGATCACCTTGCTGCCCTCCTATTACCGGAAATTGAGTCCGGGGGATAATGTGATAATCTCACAGCGAGAATATAGCGCCGAAGAAAAGCGCCCCACAAATGCCTGCACCAATCGGATTGGTAGGACAGATACAGAAAGTACGGATTGCGTCAGCGACTATTCCATGGATATCCGGGAGTATTGACACACCATGAAATCATATACCTGTCGCGAAACAGCACTGATCACACGGTCTGCTTCTTCCCGGGTACTGCCCGTACCCATGACACATAAGATATACGGATGGTGTGGAAAATAGATAATGCCACAGTCATGAAAATCGCCACACGCCGCATTGAAGCCGACTTTGTGGGCCACGGGTATTTCTTCCGGCACCCCTGTTTTAATCTGACTGTTATAAATCGTATTCACCATCAGCGCGAGAATCAGCCGACTGAATGGCGGTTGTAAATAGCTTGAATAATACAACGATCTTAACAGCGACGCGAATTGCTTTGGCGAGACGCACGGAAGATTGTTGCGGGGCTCATTCGGCAACGCCGGAGGTAACCCGGTTGCCAAAAGGCATTCCTGGAATTCATCGCCCTGCACAAATTCTCCCAAGACGGCTGACGCGGTGTTATCGGAAAAAGAAATCATGCGGCTAACCAGCGCCTTCATCGGCATGCCGTTGGCGCCGATAGCGGTTACAGGATACAGGACATATTTCTCACGCAGTTCATGCGGACGCAGTACAACATTTTGGTTCAATGTTAATTGCCTTCTTTCCACCTTCTTCAGCAATGTCATGACGACAGACACCTTCAAAAGGCTCCAACCTTTATAGGGATCATTTTCATTGATTCCCAGCCAAGCGCCAGAATCCAACCCATTAAGGTAAACGCTGAAATGGCCCTGGGTATTCCGGAGGGTATCCTGAAGGGATTGCTTTAAAGCATCCATGTAATGTTCGGGATACTGGGCGGCAAGATACCGTTCAACATCGTTCCAGGCAACGGATGGTGACACCGGCGCCGCGCCATAAACACCGGCATGGCGGATGTCTTGGTGATATTCGGAAAACACATAGAAACCAGCCAGAAGCCCGATGATTACGAGGAATATCAAAATCCAGCAGACAGCAATATTGGATAATTTCATGAGCGGTGTTAATTGCGCTTTGTTTTACCGCACCCGGTGCGGCAAATTCGGCGGAGGGACCATCTCCGCCCTGCGTGGCTTCGATGGTTGAAACTTGAATATTCTTTCATGGGCCCAAGCCCGACGACTTGTCCACCGACCTGTCCGCCATAGCCTTCTTGGCAACGGCGGAAACTATCTGAGCAAAGGTGGCAGCCATGAGTCCCGAT
>CAYQNY010000006.1:0-35852 GCA_964418925.1 uncultured Verrucomicrobiota bacterium | reverse complement strand
GGGGAGGTCACCCTCCTCCGGGCGGCCCGCCGCCCGGAGGAAGAGCGGTGCCGCGTATTTTCCGTGTTTCACCCTACAGCCTACAGTCTTCCGCCGAAGGCGGATCCGCCTATATGGCGGAAAACCCCTACAGTCTCGGCGTCCCTATGGGACGCCAGTGAATACCAAGCATAGCTCATGTCACGGCTTCAAGGTTCCAGACAAAGGCCTTGATCCCTTCGGCGCCCAGGGTTTTACGCAGGGTCTGAATACAGGCGCGGGCATGCGGGACCTTGTCGGCGGGGATGGCGAGCAGCAGGCTATTGTTGTGCCCCGGCCAGATATCGGTGCCCAGGTGGGTGCCTGATGTTTGGCCTTTGCCCAGGATGCCGTTGATGCGGGTATAGTTGTCTACTCCGCAGGATGTCAGCATTTCCATTACTTCTTCGTCAATGGCTTCGTTATATACCAGCATGAGCATTTTCATGGGGTGACCTCATTTCGTATAGTTTATGGGAAGAAGTTTTGGAGTGCGGGAGCATAGCTCCCGCTTTGTCCCGCGAAACCATCGTTTCGCGGAAGACAAGCGCAAGCTCGGCTTGCGCATTTCAAAGATGCTTTGCATCATTTGTTTGTCTTGATCCCGATTCAGGGTGCTTACGGGGCTGTATGATTGTTTTTTCTCCGTGATTTCGATTGAAAAACGGCATAAAGGGTGGGCACAAACAGCATGGTAATGAACGTGGAAACCGTTAGGCCGCCGATCATGGTAATGCCCAGCGGCTGCCAGGTTTCCGAGCCTTCCCCGTGCGAAAGGGCCAGTGGCATCAGGCCCATCAGGGTGGCGAAGGTGGTCATCAGCACGGGCCGCAGTCGTTGCCGTCCGCCGGTGGTGACCGCTGCCAACAGGGACAGGCCCCGGGCGCGCAGGATATTGATGTAACTGATGAGCACGATGGCATGATTGATGACAATGCCCACCAGCATTATGATGCCCAGGAAGGTAACGACGCTCAGTGTCGTGTTGGTCGCCAGGAAGGCCAGGATGACGCCGGTGAACGTGAAGAGTATGGCAAACATGATGATGAATGGGTCCAGCAGGGATTCGAACTGGGCGGCCATGACCATATATACCAGGGCAATGCTCAGCAGGAGCAGGAGGGTCAGGTCTTTGAAGGCTTTGGCCTGTTCCTCGGACTCGCCGCCGATTTCAACGGTGACATCCGACGGCAGGGTGATCCTGGCGATTCCGCGCTGGATGTCTTTCATCACCTTGCTCATGGCCCGCTGGTGGGTGTTACATTCTACGCGCAGTACGCGTTCGCGGTTCTTGCGTTCAATATCCATGGGGCCGACCGTTTCAATTAGTTGGGCGAAGTTAACCAGTTGCAAAGCCTGGCCGGTATAGGGTGACACGATCATAAGGTTTTCCAGGTCTTCATGCCTGGTCCGGAAATTGTCTTCCAGGCGGACATACATGTCGTAGGTTTCGCCTTTCTCCCGGTACTTGCTGGCCGTGGCGCCTTCAAAAAAGGTCTTGACGCTTGCGGATATCGTCCGCATGTTCAGGCCGAGCGCGGAAGCCTTTTCGCGGTCCACGGTAATACGTATTTCAGGACGTTTCAATTCGCGGGAAATGCTGACGTCCACGGCGCCCGGAACGCGCTCCATGATTGTTTTGATCTTGGCCCCTACCGCGTCTGTGTCTTCAAATGAATGGCCGATGACTTCAACCTGGATTTTTTTGCCGCCGGCACCTGTTATAATCCGGCCGAGCGGATTGCCGGTCTTAACGTCGGTTTTCAGGACCCCCGGAATCTTCCGGATGTGGGCGCGGACACTCTGGGCGATTTCCTTAATGCCGCGTTTACGCTCAGTTTTTGGGGTCAGTTTGATGCCGCTGGAGACGACGTGCGGGCCTGACTGGCCGCCGAAAATCACCCCCATGCCTCTGCCCGCGCCACTGCGCACGCGGTAAAATCGCCTTTCCGGAATTTCCTGCGTGATAATGGTTTCCACCCGCCGTGCCACCTTGTCGGTTTCTTCCACCCGCGTGCCGATTGGGAGATGGACCGTGATGCTCAAATCACCCGAGTCTTCCTCCGGAATGAATTCAGTGCCGATCAAGGGGATCAGTGACAGGCTGGCCAAGAAAATTCCGGCAAATCCCCAAATCACGGTTTTCTTATGTGCCAGGCTCCAGGTCAGGGCCTGCCCGTAGGCATATTCACATGCTGTGAACCAGCGTTCGGAAAGATCATAAATCTTTTGGACCCAGCCGGCAGGTTTGGCCGGCATGGCCTCATCCGGGTCATGCCGCTTACTTTTCAGCCAGCGGGAGCACAGCATGGGGGTGAAGGTGGTGGCGGTAAAGAGCGATGCCAGCAGGGTCACGACAATGATGACTGCCAGCTCGCCGAACATGATGCCGACCACGCCAGAGAGAAACAGGAGCGGAATGAACACCACGATGGTCGTGGAAGTGGATGCCAGGATCGCCAGGAACATTTCCGATGTGCCGAAAATGGCGGCTTCATTGGGCCGCTGACCCCGGTCCAGATGGCGCATGATATTGTCCACGACCACAATGGCGTTGTCCACGATCATGCCGACGACGATTACCAGCGCCGACAGGCTGATGACGTTGATGGTCTTGCCGGCCAGGAACAGGTAAATGAACGCAATCAGCAGTGAGAAGGGGATGGTCAGCGCGATGATCATGCTGGGCCGTAAACGGCGCAGGAAGAACAAGGTAACCAGGATGACCAGCATGGCCGCGTCCATGGCCGTTGTTTTCAAGGTATCCAGTGAATTCAGGATGTCCTGGGAGGTGTCCATCACGGGATATATTTTGACATCTACAGGCAGAATTTTCTCCAGTTCGGCGAGTTTCTTTTTGACGCGGCGGGCCACTTCGACAGTGTTCTTACCGGTTTGTTTCTGGATCATCATTTGCACGCCGTGCTTGCCGTTAACGCGGACGATGGTGTCGACTTCCTTAAAGCCGTCCTCCACGCGGGCCACGTCTTTCAGATAAACCAGTTTACCTTGGCGCCGGCCGAGGATCACGGTATTGATTTCCTCCGGGCTGGTGAATTCGCCCGGCAGGCGCAGGAGGTATTCGGAAAGGCCTGTTTTCAGGGCGCCGACCGGCTGGGTAATGTTTTCCCGTGCCAGAACGCTTTTAACGTCCAGGATGGAAAACCCGGAACTTTCCAGCCTGGTCTTATCAATCCAGATATTGATCTGACGCTGTAATCCGCCGCGGATATGGACCGTGCCGACGCCGGGTATCTGGCGCAGAATGTCGCCGACGCGCTTGTCAATCATGTCATAGAGTTCCGTGTAGCTCCGGTCGGCCGTGATGCCGATGAACAGGATGGGGATCATGGCCGTGTTGAATTTGAAGATAAAGGGGTTGTCCATCTCGTCGGGAATGTCGGGCAGAACCCGCTTGGTCAATTCGATGCGGTCGCGGATATCATTGGAGGCTTCATCCAGATTCTGGCCCCAGATGAATTTGATGGTGATGACGGACACCCCCTCCAGCGAGCGGGATGTTATTTTTTCCAGGCCGGGCGTAGTGGCTAACTGGTTTTCCAGCGGTTCGGTCACCTTGATTTCGACATCTTCCGGACTGGCTCCGGGATAGACCGAGATTACCGAGATGGCCGGCGGCTCGATTTCCGGCATCATGTCCACGCCCAGCCGGGATAGGGCGTAGAGCGACAGGATGATGATGCCGAAAAATATCATCAAGTTGGTGACCGGTCGGCGCACGCCAAAATCAGGAAGATTCATAAATAAATGCCTTCAAATTCCAGAATTCAGATTCCAAATAAATCGAGCAAAATAAAATCAATCAAAATTCAAACAAAGGAATAATATTCTATTGCACGGGAGATCCCTCGCTGTGCTCGGGATGACAAACCCTGTCATTCCGAGGAGCGAAGCGACGAGGAATCTCGTCTTCATCATATACGTGAGCGTATTGCCGACGACGTGTGCTAATTCAGGTTTCAATCTTCTTCCGCCATGACGCTGACACCGTCATGCAGGCGCTGTTGTCCCATGATGACCACCAAATCACCGGGCTTTAGCCCTGCCGTTATTTCATAGTCGGATCCTTCCCTGATACCCAGGCGCACTTTGCGCAGATGCGCGGTGCCGTCGCTGACGACGTACACAAAGGTATCGGGATCCTTGCCCAGGACCGCCTCTTTTATAATGACGGGAATGTTCTTGCGTTCCTCGAGGATCAGTTGCACGCGGGCGAACATGCCGGGCTTAAGGCGATACCCGGGGTTCAAAATCGTGATTTCCACCGGGGCCGTGCAGGTATCCAGGTCAATGACCGGACTGAGCTTGGTTACTTTGCCGATAAAGGTCACCTCCGGCCAGGCATCCACGGCCAGCTCGGCCGTCTGGTCCAGCTTGACCTGGGCGATGAATTTCTCCGGCACATTGAGGATCAGTTCCACCGCGTCGATTTCGACCACCATGGCGACGGGAGTCTGCGGGGTTACGCTGGTGCCGAGGTCCACATACATCCGTCCGATATAGCCGGTAAGCGGGCTTTCCACCGGGGCTTTCTTGAAGGTGAACCCGACTTCATCGCGGTCAATGTAGACAATGACGTCGCCCTTCTCGACCCGCGCGCCTTCCTCCCGGACTTTTTCCATGATATTGCCGGAGACATTGGGATACACAAGAGCTTCCTCACGGGCCCGGATATGGCCCGCGTAGTCGAGCGAATGTTTCATTGTCCGCCGTTCCACGCGCATGACGCGCACGGGGATTTTTTCCATTGCCGCGGTATCCGGCGCCGGCCGGCATCCGGCCAGGGGGATCAGGGCGGCGGTAATGGCCGCGCCGATCAGGCCTGAAATAAACGAGCTTATTTTAGGCCTGGATGTCCCGCTTCGCGAAGCGGGCGGGTTTGAATTATGAACTCCATGGCCCGCCGTAGTTCGCCGTGCCTGCCCACAGTCGCTGCGCTCTAGGCGCTGCAGGCGGGGCGAACGGAGGGGGCTGATCTCTTCCCTATGTTTCATGCTAGTTCTCCAGGGTAATGTTGTTTTTGGCCAGCGTCACGCCTTCCGCCTGATTCAGGCGGATCAGGGTGATCTGATAATCAATCATGGCCTTGATGTAGTCCAGCCGGGCGGACGCCAGCCGGTTTTGATAGTCGAGCATGTCGTGGGTGCTGACCTGACCGGCCGCGTAGCGCTCCTGCTGGGCGGCATAGTTTTCCGTTTCCATTTCAGCCGCCAATATCGAGGCTTCGGTCTGACGATATTGAATATCCACGTCCCGTACCCGCTTGCGGATGATAAAGATAATGTCCTGCTCCAGCCGTTTGAGTTCCAGAATGGCCTGCATTTTTTCCCACTTGCTTTGGTCGTATCTGGCCCGATCATCCCGGCCCCAGGGGACTGTCACCCGGACGCCCAACAGCCAGTCCTTGTAATCCATATTGGCGTTGTCCGCGGCGGCGCCCATATCTTCGCCCAGGCCGTTCAGGCCGAAACTGCCGATCAGGTCCACTGTCGGCAGCAGTCCGTTCCGGGCGACCATGATCTGGATATCGCGATTGGCCAGCGCGAACTGCATGGCTTGGTAATCCGGGCGGTTTGCAAATGCCTGCTCCAGGCTCTGTGCCAGGTCAATCTTCTGCAGACTGAGCACCGGTTCTTCCAGCAGTTCCACGCGGGCGTTCCAGAGAGCGGGGTCGTCTACCAGATTGGTCACCAGTTTCAACGCGTCTTCAGCCGTCTTCATCGTGGCTTCGGCGGCAATGACGCGTTTCTGCCTTTCGGCCACAGAAGCCTTTGTTTCAAGCAGGTCCACGGAACTGATCAGCCCCTTGGCGTAACGCGCCTGATTGATCTCCAGCAGCCGGCGGGTGCGTTCCAGGGCGTCGGTTTCGATGGCATATTGCGCCCGGGCATAATACAGATCGTAATAGGCCACCAGCGTTCGACTGATGATGTCCATCACTGTGTCCCGGACATTTTTTATGGAAATCCGGAGATTGTTGCGGGTGATGACGATTGCGGCCCGGTTGACGGCAATGCCGGCGCCCCGGAGCAGCGGCTGGGTCAATGTGATTTGCGGTTCCATGCCATAGGCCGGATTGATGATTTGCGTGGGCGAACTTGATTTGAGCCTGTTGATGTCCACGTTCAGATCATAGCGGGTACCGGTCCAGAGCTTGCCGCCAACCCCGGCTTTAATATCTCCGACTCGCAGCACCGACAGGTTGGTTCCATAGATCAGGTTGGGCGATAGTTCCGTGGTGTCGGTCAGCATGGCCTCGGCCGTCAGGCCGGGGTCGAAGACGGAGCGGGCAATACGCACGTCGTCCTCCCTGAGGCGCGGCTGGATACGCTTGATTTTAACCTCAATATTGTTGTTCAGTGCGTAGGCAATGCAGTCCACCCGGGCGATACGCAGAACCGTATTGGTCCGGGCGCCGGCAATATAAGCCTGCTTGTCAAATCCCGCCGGGGGAGTGAGGTTGGCCTGATCGGCCGGAGCGATTCCCGTTGTCAGAATTAGAACCAGGACAGTAAGCAGTTTTAAATAATGTTGTTGCATAGGGACCTAACCTATTCATCTGCCACTAAGGCCACGCCTGTGGCGTGGCCTTTGTGGCGAATAATCCAGACTAACCGTTTTTTTGCCGGGGGACACGTCCGTGTTCTGCTCCGGCAGGGCTGCGAGGGCCTGGCCTATTTTTTCAATGATTGCCAGATACATTGCCCGTTCTTCCGGGGAGATATGCTGGAACAAGCGCATGATTGACTGGCGATGTTCGGTGTGCAGAGCTTGCATGATTTTCCGGCCCTTGGGCGTGATGCTGGCCAGGACGGCGCGCCGATCCGTCTCGTTGGTAAAGCGTTTCAGCAGGCCCAGCTTAACGAGCCGGTCCACCAGGCCGGTGATCGTCGAAGCTTTCAAGCCCTGGGATTGGGCCAGCGTGTGCATGGAGCAGGTGCCCAGTTTGGCGACCTGCCGGAGCGTCCACAGCTGGGGCAGGGTGATCAGCCCGCGGGCCAGATAATTACGCTCCTGCTTGACCTGGTTATGCATGACCTGGGGGATGAGCTGGAGCAGGCGGTCGGCAAACGCTTCCAGCGTCAACCGGCGTGATACTTTATGATTTGAATTGTTCATGGAATGGAAATTACGATATACGAAATAAAATATCAAGCCTTTATTTTTGTTCCGCTTGGGCGGAATAAAATCGGCATTTGACAACCGGCGGAATATGTACACAATACCAATGTTGGCTGAAAAACTGAAAGCGCCGCATCGTAAGTTCTCAATAAATTGGGTGGTGGCCACAATAAGCCGGGCGAGCAGAAACCCACCCCTAACCCCTCCCAGGAGGGGAACTTATTGTGCGTACGCCCAAATCGGGTCCCCTCCTCGGAGGGGATGGGCAGGGGTGGGTGGCGCTACTTACATATTGAGAAGTTATGCTGTATCGTTGTTGAAAGTCATTGGTTATGAGATTTATTTTTGGAATCCTGACGATTCTGATTCTACTGGGCCTGGGCGCCTGCCGGAAGCAGGACCTGCGGACCGTGGTGATCAAGGTGCCGGGCATGAATAATTCCGCGTGCACCAAGATCATTCAGGATGCGTTTTTACATCAGCCGGGGATTCAGTCCATTCGTCCTGATTTTCAACAGCGTCAACTGGTCATTACGTATAATTCCATGGTGCTGGCGTTGAAGAACCTGGAGTTCGCCATTGCCAAGGCGGGTTTTGACGCTAATGATATCAAGGCGTTTACAAATGCCGTGGCTGCCTTACCGCCGGAATGCCGGTAATGGAAAAATTGCGGGTTGCGGAATGCAGATTGCAGATTTCGGATTGTTGCGGACTGCCGATCTTTGTTGTGACCGGGATGACGCGTCGAGGGCGCAGGGATGGGGCCGCCCTGCATATCGGCGTGATACCCTTGGATAGTCGATCATTTTTTCAGTTGTCTGCTGAGCTTGCTATGTTTGAAATAATATTTTCGCGTGATACCGGTCATGCAGGATACAAGGAGAGCGGATTTTATTCTGCAATCCGCAATCCGCATTCCGCAATTAATCGCGATTCTATCGCGATGTGTTATGCAGGCACTTATTGATCAATTTCTGGATTATATTTCCCTGGAACGGGGACTGAGCCCCAACACGCGGACGGCTTACGCAACGGACCTCCGGAAATTTGTCCGGTTCCTGGAAGCCCGGAAAATTTCTACGCTGAACTCGGTGACCCGCAAGCATCTTCTCGATTTTCTGATCGGTGAGAAGGAGAAAGGGCTCAGTACCAATTCGATTTCACGTTTGTTGGTGTCCGTCAAGGTCTGGATGCGTTATCTTTATCAGGAATCACTGCTGGCGCAGAATATCGCCGAGGCCATGGATTCCCCGAAACTATGGAAAATCATTCCGGCAACTTTGTCCGTGAAGGAGGTGGAACGCCTGTTGGTGGCGCCCGCAGGAGATAAACCTCAGGCCGTGCGGGACCGGGCCTTGCTGGAAATCTTTTATGCCACCGGCCTGCGTGTGTCTGAGATGTGCCAACTGACCCTGGATGACCTGCATTTTGACGCCGGTTATCTGCAGTGTGTCGGCAAAGGGCAGAAGGAGCGCGTGGTGCCGTTTTCTGAAAAATCCGGTAAAATTCTGCATCAGTATCTGGATCATATCCGGCCCCGGCTGACTCAGGATCCGGCCAATCGCTGGGTGTTTCTAACGCATTGGGGCAAGCCCTTTGATCGTCGCGGTGTCTGGAAGCTGGTCAAACGTTATGCGCGGCAGGCGGGTATTGTTAAGCCCATCAGTCCCCATACCCTGCGGCATTCGTTTGCCAGCCATCTTTTACATAATGGGGCGCCCCTGCGGGTGATCCAGGAAATGCTGGGGCATGCCGATATCACCACGACGCAGATATACACGCATGTAGATCCGGCGCGATTAAAGTCCATTCATGAGAAATTTCATCCGCGCGCATGAGATCATTATTTCATAATCCGTATCGGGCGTTGGAACGGAAACTGGGCTATGTCTTTAAGTCCAAGGCATTGCTGGAAACCGCGTTGATGCACCGTTCCTACCGTTTTGAAGCCACCGGCATTAAGGCCGATAATCAGCGCCTGGAGTTCCTGGGCGACTCGGCGCTCGGTCTGGTGGCCAGCGTCTATCTTTTCAAGGCCTATCGTGTTCTGCAGGAAGGGGCGCTGACCTGTCTGCGAAGCCGGCTGACAAGCGGCAAGGCGTTGGCCAGAATCGGCCATTCCCTCGGGCTGGGGGAACATCTTCGGCTGGGTAAGGGCGAGCGCCAATCCGGCGGCAAGGACCGGGCCTCCAATGTCACGGATGCCATGGAGGCCATTCTGGGAGCCGCGTATCTGGACCGGGGTTCGAAGGCCGTGGAAAAGATTTTTATTAAACTGTTTATTCCGCTGATTGAAATTGAGCCTGACGACGCCTGGTCTGATAACCCCAAAGGCCGGCTCCAGGTGATTGCTCAGCGCCGCTGGAAAAGCAATCCTAAATATAGCGTCGTCCAACAGGATGGACCGTCGCATGCAAAAACATTCACTGTCCGGGTGCTAGTGGGCGGCGTTAATCAGGGAACGGGGAAGGGTATGACGAAACGAGATGCGGAACAACAGGCGGCCGCGCAGGCCCTGGAGCAGATGCAAGAAACCTCTTGAATGTTATGCTTTGACAAACTGGCGGGTTTTAGTTTAGGGTTTCTTGTTTTTGGCGAGGTATGCTAAGACGTATGGTGGGCTGGTAGCTCAGTTGGTAGAGCACGGCACTTTTAATGCTGGGGTCGCGGGTTCGAGTCCCGCCCGGCTCACCATGTCTTGGATATAGTTCAACTGCGAACCGTGAACCCGCCGGCCCGTCTTGCCCGAGCCGGAGCTCAGGCCGGCCATGGATACGCCTACCCAAGCTCGGCCAGGGGAACTTTTCTTCCAGAGGCGGATCCGCCTACGGCGGAGAACCATGTCATGTCTTGATATGAATCCATTCAAACAAGCGCGTTTGGCCGGTGAAGTTCTGTTGGTTCGGCTGGGGCTGGTAACGATTCCTTTTTTCCCGCGTCGCCTTGTATTGATGTTATCGCGCTTGGCCGGCGGCGCCGGCTACGTGCTGGCGCGCAAGTCCCGGAGAATTGCGCTGGCCAACCTTGATTTGGCCTTTAAGGATTCGCTGACGCCGCCGGAAAAACGCCGTATTGCGCGGCAGGCATTCAGTACCATGGCCCGGACCGTCCTGGATATGCTCTGGTTTTCCCGTCACACGGCGGCGCGTCTGAACCGCTACCTGACGTTGGATCCGGAGTCCAGGCAACGGATTGATACGGCGCCGGTGATCGGGGTAACCGCCCACTTCGGGAATTGGGAACTGCTTGGACGCGGGCTGGTTGCCTATGGCTATCCTCACGCGGCGGTGGCGGCGCCGCTGATTAATCCGGGCGTGGAACGGTTGTTTAACCAATCCCGGATGATGAGCGGCATGGATATTATTCCCCAGGCCGGCGCGGTCCGCGGACTGCTGAAGGCCCTCAAGCGCAAGAAACATATCGCGCTGGTTCTGGATCAGAATATCAAACCGGTGGACGGTGGAATTTTTGTCAATTTCTTCGGGTTGCCCATTCCCATGTCCAGCGCGCCGGCCCTGTTGTCTGCACGAACCGGCGCGCCCATTATTGCGTTGTTCTGTCTTGCCCGCGACGATGGGACGTATTACGTGTACGTCTTGCCGCCCTTGCAGCCGGAATTATTTTCCAGCGCCGATGCCACTCGGACCGTGACCCAGGTCATCGCCGACCTGTTCCAGCAGGAAATACGGAAGCATCCCGGACAATGGCTCTGGATGTATAAGCGCTGGAAACATATTCCGCCCGGTGTTTCACCGGCCGCCTATCCGTTTTACGCCAAGCCCATCAGGCAAGGGTAAATATTGGGTGTGTGCCACATCAGCGCCGAAGGCACTAAGTGGTCACTTGCCGCTTTGCGGCGACGTGGCAAGCCGCTGGTCTTGCCGTAGCTCGGCAAAGGAGGATGCTTGCGCTTTTCTTTTGCGAAGCATGGCTTCGTGGGCTAGTAAGTATTAAGCCGTTCGAAGAAGGCGGCACATATAAACTGTAGCGCGTCACGGCGTGACGCGTCCAACCTGCCTCTGTGTCCCGAACTTCCAGTGCAGACAAGCCGCACGCCCCTCCGAAGGCGGGCCGGCGTGCGGTATTACAGTCCTTCAAGACAAAAAGGTTGCTTTGGAGGATGGCTAAATGGCTTCGCGGGCTAAAATGGCAGTACAACTGCCGCACTCCATATTTCTGCAACGAAGCTGCCTATCGGTGATGGCCTGAATACACAGGCACATACCCCGGTCCGCCCAGGGCGGCCGCACTTTCGGCATAGTCGGAGGCCGAAAGTTTCAGCAGCCAGTCGCCCGTGTCTTCCCGGTAGACGGCAAGGTCCGTTTTACCGTCGCCATCGTAATCACCCGGGACGGGGACATAGTCCGTGCCGCCCAGTGTGGTGGAAGCAATACCGTAATTCAATGCCGAAAGCATGATAGACCAGGTGCCCGTGGATTCCTGGTAGGTCGCAGGATCGGTTTTGCCGTCGCCGTCATAATCGCCGGGGATTGCCTGGTATCCGGCGCCGCCGAATGTCGCTGACACGATGGCGTAATCGAAAGCCGATAGCATAACAGACCATTCTCCCGTGCTGGCATTGTATACGCAAGGATCAGTCTTGCCGTCGCTGTCATAATCGCCTGGTTGCGCGAGGAATCCCGTTCCGCCCAGGCTTCCGTAAGCTAGGGTGTAGTTGAATGACGAGAGCATCACGGCCCAGTCGCCCGTGGATTCTTGGTAGATCGCGGGATCCGTTTTGCCGTCGCCATCGTAATCACCTTCCACTGCCTGGTATCCGCTGCCGCCGAAATCGGCCGTTGCGGCGGCATACCCGCTTCCGGATAACAGTACTTGCCACGTCCCGCCCTGCCCTGAGCCTGTCGAAGGGTTGCCGCAGTCGTACACGCCGGGATCGGTTTTGCCGTCGCCGTCGTAATCGCCCGCGGCCGGCACATAGCCGGGCCCACCCGCGGTCTGGGACCAATTGCTTCCGCTGAAAGAAAGCGATGCCAGCCATTCGCCCGTTACTGCCATATACACGGCGCGGTCGGTTTTACCGTCATAATCAAAATCGTTCATCACGCACTGGGATGGGGTGGGGGGGGTCGGTGAAGGCGATGGACTATAGTCGAGGGCGGAATCAATCAGGAACTGTGCGAAGATCGGACCGACGGTCTGGTTAGCCAGTGTGTTAGGGT
Organism: uncultured Verrucomicrobiota bacterium; assembly: GCA_964418925.1. Taxonomy (GTDB): domain Bacteria; phylum Verrucomicrobiota; class Kiritimatiellia; order JAAZAB01; family JAAZAB01; genus CAYQNY01. The sequence continues at coordinate 23,511 of CAYQNY010000006.1, read as the reverse complement.
GTGAATCGGAGTCGGAATGCGAGCCTTCGTATTCATATTTCAGGAAGTTGTCGGCGCCCGCCAGGTAATTGAATAAATCGAAACAAACGATATTGGTATGTCCGCTTAAATACGCACTGCTTTTCAGCCAGTTGGCGAACTGGCGGGCGTTGGCGGCTGCTGTGGCGGTTGTGGCCAGGCGATGCAAAGGCGGTGTGGACATTACGACAAACAGCTTGTCGGGACGTTGGTCGAAAGCATTGCGCATCGCGAGGTACCAGGTCTTGTATTGATTCAGGGTGTCCGTGTCCGCAATTTCGGATGCCGGGAAGCAGGACTTGAAGGCAATCACCTGGTGGTTGGCCAGAATCTGATTACGGCAAGCCTCGGCATCGGATTCGGAAGAGGTGAACAAGTAGTTCAGGCCGTCGGGGTCGGTATTATCGTTGGGTACTTCATAGTTAACGCCGGTATCCTCACCGCTGGGATTTCTCAGGCCGTCGTGGTTGTAGCCGTGATCCCAGAATCCAAAGCTCGTGCCGTGGGCGGTATTGTAAGTTTGAATCGTTGCCCGCATATTGCCGGCCACGATCAAACCATTGCCCGTGGAGTGATGCAGAAAGAACAGGTTGGTCAGTGACTCCGCGCTGCCGCTCAGCGCGAGGCTGGCACACCCTATGAGCAACAGGCACTGTTTCCAGACGCTTGGCTTAGTACGCGGAGATCTGCTTTCCAACCATGATGGCGTAATGAATGCATGCATGACGTCTTCTTTCAGTGAAAGGATGAAAAACATATTATTGTTAAAATCCGGGATAATTAGAACTGTAGTTCAACCTGCTGATATCCGATGCTTGACAGACGGAAACACCAGCTTGACGTGGATGCCCTGTATAACACCAGATCCGCCCGGCCATCCCCGTCAAAATCCCCGGTCACCGGTTCATATTCACTCCCACCATATCCTTCCAGGCTAACTGCCGCATATCCCGACGCCGATAACCGCGCATACCAATTTCCGGTTGCATTCTCATACAATACCAGATCATCGTTCCCGTCGCCATCATAATCCCCGGCCACCGGCGCATATCCCGTCCCCCCAAATCCCGTTAAGGACACCTCGGCATATCCGCTTCCAGACAGTTTGGCGTGCCAACTCCCTGTCGCTGACTGATATAACATCAGATCGGTCTTGCCGTCGCCGTCAAAATCCCCGGTCACCGGCACATATCCCTCATGTCCAAACCGATGAGATGTCAAACTCGCCGTCTCAGCCAGTAATATCAGCCAGTATCCGGTTGCTTCTCTATATACCGCCAGATCGGAATATCCTTCCCCATTGAAATCACCAGCTGTTGATTTATATCCCAACCCGCCCATATTCACCGTCACCAGCGCATAGCCGGCACTCGACAGCCTTATATACCAGTCGCCGGTCGATTCCTGATATATGGCCGGGTCATCTCTCCCATCATTATCATAATCTCCGGTCATTGGTTCATATCCGCTGCCCCCAAATCCGGACAGCGCAACCAGCGCGTAGCCGGCGCCTGACAACTTGACATTCCAATTCCCTGTTCCCTCCTGATACACCGCCGGATCGGTTATCCTGTCCCCGTCAAAATCCCCGGCCACCGGCCGCTTCGATCCCTCCACGGCCCCTATCGTTATGGTCCCCGATCTCATCGCCGTATTATTGCTCTCGTCCGGATCACTCAATAATGAAGCGTGGCGCACACGCACAAATACGTAATATACCCCGGTCAGATCAGGTATCGTTATCCCGGACAGCCCATCATCCGACACTATCATGGTCGTGTATCCATCCGCGCTCAGTGTCACCGGTTCATCATAGTTGCCTATCCATTGATCGTCTGCATCTCCGCATAGCGTGTTTGCGGACAGATAAAAATCAAAGCTGACCGCGGCATTCGTCATGTTATCCGGCCCGTTATTCACCAACAGCACCATCACCAGCTCAGGATGCGACCCGGCCGACACCACCGGCGGCTCAAATAACAGACTCGTGGCCGCCAAATCAGCGCTTCCTGAAGTGCTGCCCGATCGGCAATACCCCATATCTGCCGGACTGAAGGCACTGGTTGTAATCAGGTTCTTGGCCTTTACCCAGTAATAATATGTTATCCCCGGACCGGACGCCGGTTCCAAGTCATTATAATTTGTCCCGGTTGTTGTTCCAATGTTCTCCGCCGTTCCCGAATTATTCGTCATGTTGCGCCATACTTCATAGCTCGACGCTCCGCTTACCTCGCTCCACGTTACTGCCACCTTGTCCGTGTATGTCCCGTCACTTGCCGAGACATTAGTCGGCGCCGTTAACGCGCCGGGTGTAGAAGGAGATATCCTGAAACCTGAATCCCCGTCGCTGAATGCGCTTGAACTTATCATATTCGTACACTTGACCTGGTAATAATAGAGCACGTTGGTTGCCGCCGATGTGTCGTTGTAATTCGTTCCGGTCGCTTCCGCGATCCGCGCTCCGCATTCGACATTATCGTTTGTGTTCCGCCATAGTTCATATCCAGTTGCTCCGGCCGACCCGGTCCACGACACACTCACCTTGTCCGTATATGTCCCGTCACTGGCCGACAATCCGGCCGGCGCGGATAAGCCGCGGTAACCGGAATTACTTTCACTGAACCCGCTGGTTCCACTGCTGTTGGTGGCTTTGGCCCAATAGTAATAATTCGTGTTGTGTCCTGCGGACAAGTCATCGTAATTCGTGCTCGTTTCTCCACTCGCTTCCGCAATCTGCGTTCCGTATGCAGTGTTGTCATTAGTGCTCCGCCATAACTGATAACCAGTCGCATTCGTTACTACCGACCAGGCAACCTGCACCCGGTCGGTGTATGTTCCATCGCTGGCTGATATCCCTGCCGGTGCTTGCGGTGTAGTACTGGCTTGCGATGTCAGTTCAAGCGAGTGTGTCCACTCATGGTTGCCATCATCCACAACCCAGCTGTAGGTTGCGGATGAATATCCGTTGCCGGGCCAGGGGTCCATGTAGTGAACGATATTGGTTTCAATCCCGCGGCCAGCCACAAAATGCCCCCCGCCAGAGTACCATCCCCACCGGATAACGAAGGGTCTGCCGGAATCTATCTGATCCTGTACTTCCGTCTGGGACATTATGTACCCGCCATAGGTACAGCTCAGTCCCCAATTGGTGAAGATCATATTTATCCCCTTGCGGTAATAGGGGTCCTCAGAATCACTGCCGTATAGATAATTCCACGTGTTGTACCCGCTGGTGCCGTAGGTGGCTATTTCCGTCTGGGTTAATACGGTGTTGTAATACTGGAAAATCGCCTGCGAAACGCCCGCCCAACACCACTGGTTTTCCTCCTGGAAGACTTCGGGAACATTCAGCGCCGTTCCGCTTCCTGAGCCTGGCAACGCCCAAAGGATTGCGGCAATAATACCAAGCAGTGTTAAACTGCGGCCTACGTGTTTTTTTATCTTTTTCATCAGTGTCATTTTCCCAGGCTGCGCCTGACAACCGCTATTAACCGCGGCATAATATCCATATAATCATAAAGCTTAAAGTCGGCCTCGGGCGAACGCGTTAATGCCAGCATCATGGATGCCGATGTAAGCGGCACCAGATTAGTTGCGCCATTTCCATGGATTATCGCAAAATCGGATCGGGCCTGATACACTCTGACAAACTTGTAGTCGTAGCCCTCTGATGCCGGCCATACCGCGACGACTTTGGATAAATCGCGGGCTAGCCCTGAACTGCCGATGGCAACAGCATCCCATTTTCCATTAACATTGGCGACCGTCAGCAGGGCCCGATATTGGCCGCCAGATGTTATTGGAAAAAACCAGAGTTCGGTTGCTGATATCAGTGATGACAACTTGGCATTTCCGTCAAAACCAAGAATCTTATCCGGGGTGATTGTATACACTCTGAATGCTGTTGCCAGGGAGCAATCGGCCAATTCTTTGCTGGAGGTGAAACCATAATGTTTCAGGTCCGGCTCTGGTATGCAGTTGAGAAACGGGGCCAGCCCTAATGCGGCCGCATGGGACACCGGCTCAGGAATTTTATCTTCAACTAAGACCAAATCGATTGCCGGGTCCGGTCCAATATCTTGAACATTTTTCCGAGCCCCCCCTATCAATGCGGATGACACATTGACAGCACCAGGATTCGTCACGGACTGGTGCCGTTCATGAGCGCTATCAGCTTGGGGTCTGTCACCTGCGCTGATAGCCGATCGTCCGTCTCGATCTGCGGTGGCAGGGACCATAGTGCTGCCTGTAATATCCCGTTTCCATGTCGCCAGCGCCATTGTAAGCAGGATGATAGCAAGCAATCCCAACATACAGCCCAGTAGCAGCCTTGTTTTCATGTGTCACCCTGAAACACCATCTCCGGGGCCGAGACATAACCGGATCTGCCCGCGGACTTTGCCAGTTGCTTCGCGCGTGGCGATCTGCCGCCAGGTCATAACGCCTGCCGGCATGGCACGTTACTTTCCTACAGTATTATTATACATCTATCGGCATCTTGAGAACAAGGAAAAAAACAGCATGTGCTAGCCACGAATTGTCTGTAGTGCTGAATGGAGTTCAGCGAGATCGGTAAAAAATGCTTAAGGACTCATAATCGGAGTAAATATTAATATATCACTAATATTGACGATCGTCAATATTAGTGATACATCAGACCCGGCACTCGGAACCCTGCAGATAATCGATACAAAGACAGAACACCGTGGCTACGACGAATCTTTATTACCTGAATATTGCGCGAATATCGTGTAATATTCAGGTTTGAACATGGATGATGGTCCGGCCTATGTGATTTTTGGATCGTACGCCGTGTGACTTTGGTGTTGATCTCCGTGCGGAACATGGTACAGTCTAGCCGTTTTGCATTCGTGACCAAGTTGCGTTATCACTCCGATAGACCTGACGCCGGAAAAATCTAATCAGAAAATTATTCCATAGAATTAAAACCACGTTGCTCAAGCGCGGGGGCAAGACTCAACCTCCGACTGCTCATGGACATGGCCGGCCGTTAATCGCGCCTGCCGGTAAATCAACCGCTCCGCTGTCTAGTTCCCTGCCGCGGCATCGGATCGAAGACCGTCCCGCGGCGCGTGCCAGTCAGGCATCGCCATGGACGCCGGCCAAATTCCATGTGCCGCCGCAAGCCGGCCGGACGCGTTTTCATGATCTGGAAATTCCCGATCCCATCCTGCATGCCGTTGCTGACCTGGAATTTGCGTATTGCACGCCGATTCAGGCCCAGATCATGCCGGCGCTCCTGGCCGGCCGGGATGCCGGCGGCCGCGCCCAGACGGGGACGGGTAAGACGGCGGCATTTTTAATTGCCATTTTTACCCGCTTGCTTCGTAATCCGGCGAGAGGCCATAGCCGTAACGGCATGCCCCGGGCGCTCGTGATTGCCCCGACCCGTGAACTGGCCATGCAGATTTTCAAGGATGCCCAGGACTTGAGTAAATACTGCCGGTTTAAGAACCTGGTTGTTTTTGGCGGCATGGATTACAAGAAACAACAGGACCAGTTGCGGCACACGTCTTTGGATCTGGTCGTGGCAACACCGGGCCGGCTTTTGGATTTCCGCAGTTCGGGCCTGCTGAACCTGGGACGGGTGGAGGTCATGGTGATTGACGAAGCGGACCGGATGCTGGATATGGGCTTCATCCCGGACGTCAAACGGATTATCTATAGTCTGCCGCCCAAGGACCGCCGTCAGACCATGCTGTTCAGCGCCACGCTCAGCCAGGATGTCCTGCGACTGACGTCGCGATGGATGAAAGAGCCGATGTTGATAACAATCGAATCCGAACAGGTCACTGTGGCGGCCATTGACCAGCGGGTCTATGCGGTCAGCGCAAGAAGTAAATTCGCCCTGCTTTTTAACCTGCTGCAGCGCGAACCCGTGGAACGGGTGCTGGTGTTTCGGAACCGGCGCGATGGCGTGGACCGGTTGGCCCGGAAACTGGCGCTGGCCGGCGTGCCCTGCGCCCAGCTTTCGGGCGAAGTGCCCCAGGAAAAACGCATCCGGATTCTGGAGAATTTCCGCGCCGGTAAAATCCGGGTGGTCATTGCCACCGATGTGGCCGGCCGTGGCATTCACGTGGAAGGTATCAGCCATGTGGTCAATTATGATATCCCGGAGGATGCCGAAGATTACGTGCATCGGATTGGACGCACTGGCCGGGCGGGCGCCACGGGAATTGCCGTCACCTTTGCCTGCGAGCAAGGAGCGTTCAACGTGCCGGCTATTGAGAAATTTATCGGCCGCTCGCTCACCTGTATTCAGCCGGATGAAAGCTGGCTGAAGATTCCGGAGTCCATTGCACAGAAAGTATCCGCCGCTGCCGCTGTCCGCGCCTCGCGGCCGGGTCGTTTCCGGTCCGGGGGCAGGCCAAGTGGTAGGCCCGGGGGGAGTCGAGGACGCCGCTGATCAAAAGTGTTGGCCGCCAGATAAAGCTGAGGAGTGCCCGCGTTTTGCCGTGTAAGTGGGAGTCAACGTACCAGTTCGATATAAATCGGGGTGGAAAACGCGCGCCGGTCATCACTGGCCGTTGTTTCCAGACGGAAATAAGCCGGCTGGCGCAAGGCCGGTTGGATCAAACTTCCTGTCATAACCTTGCGGTTATTGGCGACGATAGTCTTAATCACTTGGCCTTGTGAAATAATGCGGATGGAAGCGAGGCCGCCGGCATCCGCGACGCGGAAGCGGAAGGTCAACGGTGTCTTGGGGCGGACGCGGATCGTCGTTCCCATCGGTTTATTGTTACAGGAAAAATCCATGAGCGTTGACTCAGACGCAAAACAAAGCCCCTGGTTCAAAGCCTGAATAATGGCCGTGGCCGAACGGCGCGATATCAAGACCCCTGTCCAGGTAGTGCCGATATCATCCGGGCTGTGTGCGTCACTTCCGGCCACGGCAGTGACTTTCCGGCCGTCACAGAGTAGACGATCCCACGCCAGGACGGCCTGTTGGTCGGATTTATCATAGGCGTTTATCATTTGCGTCGCCCCGTTGATGATTTCCATGGCAAAAGCCGGGCCCAACTGCCAAAGCGACTTGATTTGTTTCGGCGTGTAGTTGGTTACCGGATACCAGCCGGCCGGGTGGGGAATCCACACGAAGGGCGCCAGCTTTTGTGCCCGATAGAAGTCCGTGCCGATGGAATCCAGCCGCGGCCGGAACAGCCGGGTATTGGCCAGCAGTCCGATATGATGCATTCCGGCGCCGGGTTCCTGGCCCCAGCCGGCATGGCTCAGCTTTTTTACCGCCTGTTTTTGGCGCAGACTGCCGTGATCGGTGGCAAAAAAGAAATCCAGTCCGCAGGCCTTGACGCGTTCAGCATTCTCGGTGACAGTACCCAGCCCGTCACTGTGTAGGGAATGGGTGTGAATATCCACCAGGCAAACCGGCCGTCCGAATAGTTTACGGGTGGCACCCAGTCGCGCGGCCAGATCCTTCTTGTAGAAACCCAGGAGAAGTCTCAGCCGTTCCAGCTGAGCCCGTTGGCGTACTTGTTTCCCTGACAGGTGTGGATTCATATGACACTGTCTCTATGTTGGGCCGTGTTTTATGATAATCCTTGGCCGCGCACGGCTTCGGCGGCGCGGATAATTCCACGGACCATAGCATTCAGATCCCGGTTGGTCAACATGGGATGCATGGGCAGATTGGTTTCGCGGCGGTAGAAAAACGCTTCCGCCTGCGGGCATTGTTTGCCCTTGTGTCCCAGTTTACGGAACCCGGTGAAATCATAAGTGGGCTGGTAATGCTGAATACCCTGGATGCCTTCCTTGTAATACAAGACCCGCATGAACGCGTCGCGGCTGGCGCCCAGTTCTTTTTCCTCCACGCACAGCGAGTATAAGTGATAGGAATGGAAACAGCGGGGATCCTCAAAGACTGGCGTGATGCCCTTGATGCCCCGGAGATGCCGGGTCAGATAATGCCCGCACTCCCGGCGCCGGGCCACGAATTTATTCAGCTTTTTGAGCTGGACCCGGCCGACGGCGGCCGCGATTTCGTTCATCCGGTAATTCATGCCCCAGTGCCCATGCACGTCTTCCACGTCGAAATGGGAAGGCAGCCAGTATTCCCTGGCCTTTTTGTGGATCCCGTATTCCCGCATTACGCGGGCGGCGTCCCGATTCTTCCATTCATGAAGATTCATGCAACGCAGCATTTTGATGGGTTCCACCCAGCGGTCGTCGTTGACCGTGATCATGCCGCCTTCGCCGCAGGTAGTGATGTTTTTGAGCGAATGGAAGGAGAAACATCCGGCCACACCAAATGTGCCGGCGTGTTTGCCCTTGAAGCGTGATCCGTGAGCGTGGGCGCAATCCTCCATGACCGGAATCTTGTATTTCCGCGAAATCCGCATGATGGCGTCCATGTCACAGCACTGGCCGCCGTAGTGTACCACGTAGATGGCCTTGGTGCGTTTGGTGATTTTCTTTTCGATGGCCGCGGGGTCAATGTTGAAATTCCGCGGATCAATATCAGCATACACCGGCGTAGCGCCTTCCTTGACAATTACCAGGCTGGTGGCGATGAACGTGTTGGGCGTGACGATTACTTCGTCGCCTTTGCGGATGTCCAGCATCTGGGTGACCACGTGCATGGCAGTGGTGCAATTGGACACCGCGAACGCGTGCTTGCATCCCGCGTACCCGGCGAATTCCTTTTCAAAGGCTTCCACCTGCGGCCCCATGGTCAGTGTGCTGCCCTTGAAGGCTTCCTTGACGGCATTCAGTTCATCCTTGCCGTAGGGCGTGCCGCGGAATGAATACCGCACCTTGATTGGCACGCCGTCCCCGAAATCATACCCGGCTGTAATGTTGCTTTTTTTACCCATGACGTTTTCCTTTCTATGTCACTTTATCACGAAGCGTGCGATCCCTATACAATGACCATTTCTTTCCGTTTGATTTTAATTTCCTTGTATCGTTTGTGTTTCCGGCATTCTACCTGTCGAATGAGCGCCGATATGCCCGCGACGGTTTCCCCGACGATTTTCCGGCCGAGGCGAACATTGGCCGCTTTGGGGTAACCCATCACGCCTACCTTGATATCGGGCCGCTGGCGAATCCGCGTCACCACATGCGGGGAATCAACCAGCGTTTCCACGAGCTGGTAATTATCCGGGTTGTCCCGTTGGAGTTTTGCCAAACGCGGGGGATCCTCGACCATCGGTGTTTTCAGTAAATCCGGCCGCAGCGCCATCACCAGCGAGGTCTCCGCCTCGCCGGCGTGATAATCCTTCCGGCGGAATATCCGTGCCCAGGTCGAACTGAATTTCCACACCGGGGCAAAGGCGATGACAATGTCCGTAAGCTGGGGATTGGCGCGCAGGTACATGTGCAATCCGTCCTTCAGGGCGAGGAAGTTTTCGGACCCGCCGTGCCCCAGCAGGACGATGATGTGCTTAAATCCGTTCTGGATAATTGAGCTGACGATGTCCTGAACCATCAGGCTCATTACCTGGGGCGATACGTTGATTGTTCCTGGCAGGCCGCCGCCGGAGAAGCTGTAGGGCAGGGCGGGGGCCACCACGGCGCCGGTACGGGCGCTGATCAGCTTGGCTATTTCCCACGCGTCGATGGTGTCGGTGCACAGCGGCAGATGGTAGCCGTGCTGTTCGGTGACGCCCAGCGGCAGGATCACGGTTTGGGTTTTACGGAGAACCTGGCGCATTTCATTAACTGTCATCGTTTCCCAGATACGGGGCATTGTCGATTTCATGGTCTTGCTCCTCCTTGATTTATGCGTAACTGGTTTCAGTATTCAACAATCTTGCCTGAACACTGGAGCCGGTCCTCCACAGGCGGATCCGAGGCGGAAACACTGCCAAATTTCTCCTCCGCAGGCGGAATCCACCAAAGGACGGACAAACTCGCCTCTGGCGGGAAAGATATTTGACTAGTAATACCATGCCCGGGCGCAGTGTTATTCATACTGGAAAATATTGTTATCACAGAATTTTTGCTGGGTCAATTAAAATTATTTACATTTAAGAAAAAAATGGTAATCTATATTTCAAATCGACGATAAAAACGCCAAATACGTCGTCTCGATTGCTGTTGCGTAGGGGGGGGGGCATTCCGAACGGAGTACCTGCGCTGCCTTACGGGGCCTGATTCAAAGTCAGTCCGCGGGAACCAATTATAACGGATCAAGACTTCTGCGAAATAGCCGATCCGGACGGCGCCAAAGGATTGGCGCCCTCCATATTTAGGGAAAAACGTGTGTTTTCATTCATGGAGGGACGCAATTCTTTGCGTCCGCAACTATTTCGCAGAACTCTAATAACGGATCAAGTCAGGAGGGTATTATGCAGGTTACGAAGGCCATGATCAGACAGGGGTTGGAAGCGATGGGACTGAAGCCGGGCGATAGCGTCATTGTCCATAGCGCCTTGAGCAGTATGGGGACTGTTGCGGGCGGCGCCGATACGGTTATTGACGCGTTGATCGAGACGGTCGGCGACCAGGGGCTGGTGGTTATGCCGCATCTGTTGGGCAGTGCGATGCTTGGCAAAACGCTGGGCGCGCGGCCGGGAGTGGAAATCAGCCTGCATCCCACCCATGCCGTGGCGGCTTGGGGCGCCCGGGCCGGGGAACTGGTTCGGGATCATATGGCGGCGCCAACCGCTTGCGGCAAGGGCACGCCGTTTGCCAGGTTGATCGAATGGGGCGGCTATGTGCTTCTGCTGGGGGTGGATCAGGACCGTAACACCATGCTGCATACGGCCGAAGATTATGCCGATGTGCCCTATCTTGCGGATCATGTGGTGACGTACAGGGATGAAGCCGGCGTAGAGCACAAGAAGGTGCTTAAGCGCTTTCCCGGTCCGCACCGGAATTTCATCGGATTGGACCCGCTGTTCCGCCGCCGCGGCATCCTGCGCCTGGGTAGAATCGGCCACGCTGTCGTTCGGCTGATGAAAGCCGCTGATATGGTGGCTGCGACGGTGGAGGCGTTGCGCCAGGATCCGGCCGCCGTTCTCTGTGATAATCCCCATTGCGTGGACTGTGTGATGCAGCGGGGAAAGATCAAGGCGGCGCGATTGCGGCCAGAGGCGTTCACGTTGAGTGCCGTCAGCGATGAAGTATCCTCGAATCTGGATGAGGTCTTGACCGTGTTGCAGGGGGCAGGCATTAACCATGTGGAATTGAGGCGACTGGGCGATAAGGAAATTATTGATCTTTCCCCGGCCGAGGCAAAGGAGGTTAAGCGTAAACTGATGGCGAAGAAATTTACCGTGTCGGCGTTTGATGCCGGTGTTAATCGAATTCCGATGCAAGGCAATATGGAGGACAACGGGAAGCGTTTTACCCGCGCCCTGGATATGGCGGCCTTGTTTGAGACCCGTCAGTTGATTGTATCGTCGTTTCAGGTGCCGGCCGACGAAGAGGACCGTGTTCGGGAACAGGTACTCGGTCAAATGCGAGACATGGCGGCCCTGGCCGGGAAACGATCCATCACGCTGTTGCTGGAGAACGTACCGGGCGCCTATGGAGCTGGTTCACGGGGTTGCGAAGACCTGATGCGAACGGTCAATTCGCCGTGGTTAAAGCTGGCCTTTAACCCGGTGAATTTTGTCCGTACAGGCGCGCAACCGTTTCTGGGAATATTCTCCCATATTCGGAAATATATCGGTCAGTTGTATATTAACGACGCCGTATTTTCCGGCGTGGCCCAGCCGGCCGGTTACGGCAATGCCGAGGTCAAAGAACTGATGTCCATTCTCCGGTGCCGCAGTTTTAACGGATGTTTTACGATTAAACATGGTTTGGGAGAAGGACCCGCGCTGTTCCGGGAGGCTGTTGGACGATTCTGGCAGTTGTTGGACGCCATGTAAATACAGGGGAATTTGAATCGGACACGCGGCAATGTTGTTGCAAAAGGAATTTCAATCATGTTGTAGCGGCGACCTCTGGTCGCCGAAAGAACGACGGCGGTCAGAGCCCGCCGCTACATAAAACAGTTGCCCCGTCTGGCGGGGCCTAATTGAATAAATATCGGAGGAAATTCATGAAACTGATTGACCTGACGCAAGACATTACCGAGGGGGTCACGACGTCCCTGGTGCCCATAGCCATGCCGGATAGGACATATCAGGGGGTGATTCATACGTTTGCGTTGTCTTCAATGGCCGGCACCTACCTGGATTTACCGGCCCATATCCGTGAGTTTGACGATGGCCTGGACATGGCCGGTTATCCCCTGGACAAATTGTGGATGGTGCCGGCAACCTTCATTCGGTTGCGGCGCAAGGGGCTTGACACGGAAATATCGGCGGCGGAACTGGAGGCGGCGAAAATACCGGTTAAGGGGCAAGCGTTGATTGTTGATAGCGGTTGGAACGCCGTTTCCATCCGCAACCCGCAAGCGCTTGACAGGTATTTCTACGGAAAGGATGCCATCCAATGGATTGTGGACCGTGGCATCCACTTGTTTATATCGGATGTTTATGAATGCCATCCCCAACCGCGGGGAATCTTTATTGAATTCTTCCGGGCCGGTATTGCCACGGTATGCGAGCCCGCCGGCTTGGATCAATTAACGCAACCTTATCTCAAGGTTTGTGCCATGCCCTTGAAAGTACGGGGTGCCGCGCAAAGTTCCTGCCGGGTATTGGCGATAGAACAGTGAACTGTTTCTTATCAGCAATTCTAATTATGGACGCGCCGCCTGCCGACTTGTTCGGCAGGAGTGCAAGATTGTTGGGAAACGCGTACGTTTCCCAACAATCCCTTCACCCGCGATCACGCGTTTCGCGTGGCTAGCACAAGGTTTACCACGCCAGCGGCGTGGTCGCGGGGGTCTGGCGCCATAATGAGAATTTCTGGTTTCTTATTGATTCTCACCGCGGTCGTTCGTAGAATCACCCTTATGAACGCATGTAAAACGATGCTTTGTCTTGGAATGGGCCTGGGCTTGCTGTCAGCCGGGCTGGGCGCTGAACCTGAATCTGCCGGGGAGGGGAACGTGCTGAAGGTCGGCGTGATTGTTTCTCCACCGTTTGTAATGAAAAACGCCGCCGGCCACTGGGAAGGTGTTGCTTTCAGTCTCTGGGAGGGGATCGCGTCAGCGCTGGGTATTGCCTGCGAGTACCGCGAAATGGATCCGGTTGATGTGGTGCTGGGGTTACGCGACGGGGTGCTGGATGTCGGGCTGGGCCGCTTTATACCCTCGGCGGAATTGGATCAAATGATCGATTTTACCTGTGTCTATTATTTTGCGGGGTTGGGTATTGCGGTGGGGCAGAAAGGCGATCGGCGTCACTGGCTTGAAGTGGCCCGCAATCTTAAAAATAGCGATTTTATGTATATCAGTTTTCTGCTCATGGGCGTCATGTTTCTTTCCGGGGTGATGCTCTGGTGGCTGGAGCGTCGGCATAATAAGGATCATTTCGGCGGTAATGTGGTGTCCGGGATCGGATCGGGGATATGGTGGGCGATGACGACGTTAACCACGGTTGGCTATGGTGACAAGGTGCCCGTCACGATCATGGGCCGCTCTATTGCGCTGGTAGCCATGCTGGTCGGGATCGTACTGATTGCCTGTTTCACGGCCACCGTCACCTCGCTGAGTACCGCCAGTCGGCTTTATGCCCAGGTTGCCGACGCGAGCGATTTGAAAGACTGGCGGGTCGGAGTTATGACCAACACCATGGGGACAATTTACCTGCGGCGGCAAAAAGTACCTTATGAAGTATTCCAATCAACTCCGGAGGCCTTGCGGGCGCTGATCGACGGAAAGCTTGATGCCGTTGTCCAGGACCTGCCGGTGTTGCAGTATTATGCCCGTCAGATACCGTTTCGTACGCTGGATATTCTGCCGAATCGACTGCTCCAGGAAGGCTATACGCTGGCGATTCCCAAGGAGAGCCCCCTGCGCGCGCGTCTGAATACGGCCATTCTGGAACAAATGCGCCAGCCCGCCTGGAATGATATACTGTTCCGGTATCTGGGTGAATGACGCCTGGCGTATTATCGGTTTATGCTGATTTGCGCGATAGCCGTTCCCCTGGCGTTTCCTGCCGGCGTCGATTTTCTCCCGGCGTTGGATGTATTCCCCTGTATTCGTATTGAAATATTATTGCCCATTATTTTAATATTTTGCTTGCCGGCCTTAACTGTCTAAGCGTAGATAAGTTGCAGGCCATACCGCATTAAACGGAAAGGTGAAAATGAAAGCACTGGTAGTGGTGGATGGCGGAATTTGCGGATTCCAGACCCGGATTCACGCGGAGAGCGACGATTCGCAGAACGTGACGTTTCGGATCGTGAGCGCGTGCGAGAAGGTCAGGAAGTTTGAGGAGGTGTTGCAGGCCAGGGGACCAGTGGACGGTTATGCCGAGATCGGTGCGGGCGTTGAGGGTGTCGTGCTGACGACCTCGAACGAAATGCTTAAAGGCTGTTGTGCCGGGTGCGCGGTGCATGCGGGGGTATTCAAGGCCATGCAGGTGGCGGCGGGGGTCGCTCTACCCAAAGATATGACGCTGAAGATTACAATGGAGTGAATACCCCTGGCGAACAAGGTACGAGTTCTTTTGTTCTGTACACGAAAATACAGAAGGTTTGATTATGGTTGAAACACCCAGCCCCTATGATCTGGTTGTGATCGGCGGCGGGATGGCCGGCGTGTGCGCGGCCATTGCCGCCGCTCGTCGTGGCTGTCGTGCCGCCCTGGTCCAGGACCGTCCCGTTCTGGGCGGCAATGCGTCGAGTGAAATCCGGATGCATGTCTGCGGAGCCGACTGCAGTTATGACGGCTTGGCCCGGCGTGAAACGGGCATCCTGGAGGAATTGCGCTTGGAGAACCTGGTGCGTAATCCTCAGAACAGCCCCAGCATGTGGGATCTTCTGCTTTATGAATGGGTGTGCCGCGAGCCCCAGCTTGATCTTTATCTCAATAGTCTGGTGCTGGAACCTGTCATGACCAATTCCAGGCGGATTGAGGCAATGCGCGTGCGCCAATTGGCCAGTGAACGGGACTTCCTGTTGAAGGGCCGTTATTTTGCCGATTGCAGCGGCGATGGGCAAACCGCCGCGCAGGCCGGCGCCGAATTTCGGCGCGGCCGCGAAGCGGCGAGTGAATACAATGAAAGCCTGGCAAATAATGCCGCGGACAAGTATTCGCTGGGCAGTTCACTGATGTTCATGGCGCGGGATATGGGTCGCCCCATGCCGTTCGTCAAGCCGGAATGGGCGCACACGTTTCCAACGGACGACTCACTGGCGCATCGTGGCCATGGCCGGTACCGCTATGGCTATTGGTGGATAGAGTGGGGCGGTCAGTTGGATACAATTGCGGATAACGAGCTGATTCGTGATGAGCTTCTAAAAATCGTTCTGGGTGTCTGGGATCATATCAAGAACCATGGCGATCATGGCGCGGATCATTGGGCGCTGGAATGGGTGGGGTTTGTGCCCGGCAAACGCGAAAGCCGGCGATTCCTGGGTGATTACGTGCTTGCTCAGTCCGATTTGGAAACGGGCCGGATCTTTGTCGATGCCGTGGCTTACGGCGGATGGCCCATTGATACGCATCCCGTGGCGGGATTTCGAAGTTCGGAGCAACCCTGTCGTCAGGTGGCCGTTCCGTTGTACACAATCCCCTTGCGTTGTCTGTACAGCCGTAATATCGAGAACCTGTTTTTTGCCGGGCGGAACATCAGCGCCACCCATATCGCGTTTGCCAGTACCCGCGTCATGGCGACATGCGCGGTCATGGGGCAGGCGGTCGGCACGGCCGTTGCCGCCTGCGTGCGGAACGGGTGGACGCCTCGCCAGGCGACTGCCGATGGAATCGCTGAAATTCAGCAATGGCTCCTGGCTGACGATTGTTATATCCCGGGCAAGACCAATCGGGATGTCAAAGATATGGCGCGTCAGGCCGATATGCGGGCCAGCGGCAGTACGTCGGGACACGGTCCTGAGGCCGTGATTGACGGGATTGCCCGGACAACACAAGCCGGGGAACATTGCTGGGAAAGTCTGCCGCTGGCCGGAGAAGAAGTTTGGATTGAGCTTCGGTGGGCGGCTCCGCAATCCATTAGCCGATTACAGATTACGTTTGATTCTCATCTGGAGGAGCGACTGATTTTCACCCAGGCGGAGC
This sequence comes from uncultured Verrucomicrobiota bacterium, assembly GCA_964418925.1. Taxonomy (GTDB): domain Bacteria; phylum Verrucomicrobiota; class Kiritimatiellia; order JAAZAB01; family JAAZAB01; genus CAYQNY01. Next base: position 7,370 of record CAYQNY010000006.1, on the reverse strand, counting down.
AGGTCTATGCGGCCCCGCATATCGTGAGAACCGTTCCCGCGCGGCTGGTCAGCGATTTTACGATTCAGACGCCTGCGGGGCATGGCTGGCGCACGGTACGCGCCATTGCGGGTAATTACCGGAGGCATTGCCGGGAAGTGTTTACCCCGGCTCTGGTGACACCGGCGATTCGGATCAGCATCACCGCGACACAGGGCGCTCACACAGCGCGCCTTTTCGAAATCCGGGCGTATACCTAAGCGTGGTGAACTTGCTTGCCCCGCGGTTTGCGTGGCCCCGTAGCGGGGTGACGGGGTTATCCCGATGAAAACCGGGATGATGTGGCAATCATGTGCAGTTCTGGCGAACTGCCGCTACACCATTCGTTCTCATGGCATGGGTTGTGTAGTGGCCGTTCGGCTTGTCCCGCCAAAGGCGGGATAGAACGGCAATGTTGCGGCGATAGCCGTCTAATTCATGGTTTACAGCAGCGGGATCATGGGTTAAAATTTAAATAATCATTACGATGGTATAATGCGACGGGGATTAATTTCAGGAGGTGTTGACTTATGAAAATTCGTTTCTTATTCCTGGCGCTGGTATTGATAATCGTTATCTGTGGGTTGGAAAGTGGAATCCTCCATTTTCTGGTCCGGACGGAGACATTATCGGAATACATTTCGTCTAAATGGATTTATCGGGAACTGTTTTTGCTCGGCGACGTCATGCTGGTCGTTATCATTGCGCTTCTATTTTTTTACCGTGCCTTTACCCGTCAACAGAAGACTCTCAACGCCTTGAGCATGGCTCATAAAAAGCTGAAGTTAAGGGAAGACCAGTTGCGGAAAATCAATGCCGAATTGACGGCCAGCCATGCCGCGTTGTTCGACAGCAGTAACCGGTTTCAAAAAATGACGAATAATATACCCGGCGCCATTTCCCAGTTTTCCTTAAGCCCGGACGGTACTAAGGCGTTTCCTTTTTTCAGTGAAAAGTGTTTCGACCTGCTGGGCATCACGGCAGAGGCTATTCAACGGGATCCGGAGGTTGTCTTTGGCTTTATTCACCCGGATGATCGCGCAGCGTGTTATGCGACGATCGATGAATCGGCCCGAACACTCAAAACATGGCATTGGGAAGGGCGGTTCCTGGTATGCGGCACGATGAAGTGGCTGAAGGGTGTTGCTCAGCCTGAACGCCAGCCCGACGGCTCCATTCTCTGGGACGGACTCATGATGGATGTGACGGATATCAAGCGGGCGGAACAGGCGCTGCAGCAATCCAATCAGATGCTGCAACTTGTGCTGGATACGATTCCTTCCGCCGTGTTCTGGAAAGACCGGGATTTGGTTTACCTTGGATGCAACCGCGTCGTTCTGGAGGATGCGGGGGTTACTGCGATGGATGCAATTGTCCGTAAGACTGACCTTGATCTAGTCTGGCGGGAAAAAGCGCCTGGCTACCAGGCCGATGATCGGATGGTCATGGAAACCAATATGCCGAAACTGGGGTATGAAGAGCCATTTATCAAGGCGGATCATTCCTTGTATTGGTTGCGGACCAGTAAAGTGCCCATGCGTGATACCGAGGGGAAAGTTATCGGTGTTCTGGGCACCTACGAGGATATCACCGAACGTAAAAAAATAGAGCTGGCATTACAGGAGAGCGAGGAGCGCTTTCAACAGGTGGCTAATTGTGTGCATGAATGGATATGGGAAGTCAATGTGGACGGATTATATACTTATTCAAACGCTGTTGTGGAAACAATACTGGGATATAAGCCGGAAGATATTGTGGGTAAGAAACATTTTTACGATTTCTTTACTCCGGAGGTAAAGGAGCAGATAAAGCAGACCGCTTTTGAGGGTTTTGTGAAGAAAGAAGCTTTTAGACGTGTTATTAATCCCAATGTGCATAAGAACGGCAAGATTGTTATCATGGAAACCAGCGGAGTGCCGATGCTAGATAAAAAGGGAAACCTTCTTGGATATCGAGGTCTTGATGCGGACATCACCGAACGCAATCAGGCGGAGGATAAGATTCGCAAATCGCTCCAGGAAAAGGAAGTGCTGTTGAAGGAAATTCATCACCGGGTCAAGAACAACCTGCAGGTTGTTTCCAGCCTGCTCAACATCCAGTCCAAGTATGTCGCCGATCCGCGGGATATTCATCTGTTCAAGGAAAGCCAGATGCGGATGCGCACCATGGCCTTGATTCATGAAAAATTATATCAGTCCATTGATTTGGCGCAGACCCATTTTGCCGAATACCTGCGTCTGTTAATCCGTGAACTGCAGCGATCCTACCAGCTCCATGACGTTCAGATCCATGTTGATGTTGAGGATCATATTCGCTTGAGCATTGACATGGCGATTCCCTGCGCGCTGATTATCCATGAACTGGTGTCCAATGCCCTGAAATATGCCTTTGCTTTTCCGGCCGGCGCTACTGACGACGTGGAAATACGCCGGCATGAACATGATGAAATCCGGGTGGTTTTTCACGATAATCCTAATGACGGTTTTCTGCTTGCTGTCAGTGATAACGGGGTGGGATTTCCGGAAGCAATTGATTTTCGCAATACATCATCCCTGGGCCTGCAGTTGGTCATAACCTTTGTGAAACAACTGGGAGGGACAATCAGCTTGGATGATGTTAAACCGGGCACGATCTTTACAATTCGGTTTGCCGGAGATAATCAAAATTAGTATGCAGCTGAAAATCAAGTTGCATAGACCGTTATTTTTGCGTTAAATTTACATGCCATGAAATATTCGCTTTGTATTTATGGGCATCCGGTGCTTCGTCAATCCGCGGATCCGGTGGCTAGAATTGATGACCCCATTCAGATGATGGCCCAGGCTATGCTGGAAATCATGGGTGAAAAGAAGGGGGTTGGTTTGGCCGCCCAGCAGATTGGGCAAACAATTCAAATCTGCACCGTCGATTTTGCTCCCCAATATGATGTGGCGGAGCCGGAAGGACCGCGGCTGAATCCGGACGTGATCCTGCCGCTGGTTATGATCAATCCGGTTATTCTTGCCCGGACCGGAGCGAAGATAGATACGGAAGGCTGTTTAAGCGTTCCTGAAATCTGGGCGCCGGTTCAGCGGGCGTGGGAGATATCAATCTCTTTTGTCAATCTGAAGGGCGCCACCCAGACGCTTAATGCCCGGGGATTGCTGGCGCGTGTTATCCAGCATGAAGTGGATCATTTGCAGGGGATTCTTTTCGTGGACCGCGTTTCCGCCGTCAAAAAAATCTGCTTGTCAGGCCAGTTGAAGCGGATGAAAAAGAAAACCGTGGCGGAACTGGGGTTGAACTGATGCGACGTCATAGTCTGCTCGTCAATTGAGAAAAGAGCTTTTAGCCACTGATAAACACGGATTTTCACGGATGAATGCGAAAAAATTACTGTCCGCGCTATCCGATATCCGTGTTTGATCCGTGAGAATCCGTGGCTAAATCGGCGGATGACGTCCGCGCCGCAATAGCGCGCTATCGTGGCCAGTTCCGTACGGCGTCAATCATGGCCTGGTATTGCGGCAGGCATTGTTGGCCGGCATCGCGGATGTACGGCGAGGCGGAGGGGGAGACAATCAGGCCTTGCTGATCATCAAAGGCGTCGGCAATCAGGGTTTTGGTTTCCTCGCGGATATGGTCCGGTGACTGTTCATACATGGCGGCAATTTGGATATTGCCCTCCAGACACAGTTGGCCTTGGGTCAGGTGCTTGGCTTCGGCGGCGGTAATATCCCCCATGGGCGGCGCTTCAAACGGATGCAGGACGTCCACGCCCATGTCCAGGAATCCCTGGAACACCTCCTTGATCCGGCCGTGGCAGTGAACATGAATCCGGCCTCCGCCTTCATGAATCAGGTCAATGAGGGGTTTGTCGTAATGTAGATTGAAATCGGAGAAGTCGGCCGGACCATGCAGGGGCGGCACGAGATATTCCTCGCCCGCCATGGAAAAAAACGGGCCGACTTTGTGCTCCAGCAGAATTTTTATCAGGTGTGTCAGGATGGTCATCCGCCGTTCGCACAGGGCATGCAGGATGTCCCGGTCGGAGACGGATAACAGCGCGAAGCATTCGGAACCCGTCAATGCGGCGATAAATCCCGCTGGATTGAATCCCAGTCCGACGTCCACAATACCGCGGTCCCCGACAGCATTTTCCGCTTCAGCAAAGGAAGCGGCCGCGTCGCTGATTTCCGGCAAAGGCAGGGCGAGATACGCTTCGGCGTCTTCCCGGTTTTTAATGAAAAACGTTTCCTGGAGTCCCGGCTGGCCTTTCAGGCTGACCAGAGTGTTGGATTCAAGCATGCCCCGGGGTGTCTGAAGACGGGTGATGTTCCGCTGGAACTCGTCGGTAAACGGCTCGGTTTGATGTTCAACCGGATAAGGCTTGATCCACGATCCGCCGTTCCAGCCTTGTTTCAAATCCGAGCATTCCTGAAGCAAGGCTTTTAAGGCGTTATAGCTGGGGTCGTTGCCCGGGAATCCCGTTCGGCTGTAAACAGCGGGGCGATCCATCGCCTCATGAAAATAGGCCCGATGCAGACGTTCCCTGGAAGTCAGCGGCCTATTTTCCGACACCGCCGGCGCCACGCTTTTAGGCGGAGTCTCAGGCTGGTGATGCCGAAGAAACTCGCGTGCCAGTGCCCGATAGGCCAGGGCGCCGGCGCCACGCGAATCGTAGAGAGTTATGGGCTGGCCGTAACTGGGGGCCTCGCTGAGGCGAACGCTTCGTGGAATATATGTTTCATAGACACGATTGCCGAAATGCGTTTTGACTTCTTCCAGTACCTGGGAGGCCAGCTTGGTACGGCTGTCAAACATGGTCATGACAATGCCGTCCAGTTCCAAACCGGGGTTGGCTCCGCTGGTATTCAATTGCCGGATCAGCCGTGTAATCATGCTGAGTCCTTCCAGGGCCAGGTATTCGCACTGGACTGGAATCATCAATGCGTGCGACGCGGTCAGCGCGTTGCAGGTCAGAATGCCCATCGAGGGAGGGCAATCAATAAAAACGTAATCATAAGAGGATTGAGCGAGCAGGGGGAGGAGAATATTCCTGAAGCAATGCAGATAGTGTTCCGAGCGGGCAATATCCACTTCAGCGCCCGCCAAGTCGAGTTCCGAGGGGATCAAATCCAGGTGTTTGACTGCGGTATGGATAATTTGATCCTGGAGCGTGCCGTTGCCCAACAGCGGCTGGTAGGCGCTGTGATCAGGTTGCTTTTCAAGGCCAAAAGCGCTGGTGGCATTGGCCTGCGGATCCAGGTCTATGAGAAGAATATTGCGTCCGCGTTCCGCGAGGCAGGCGGCCAGATTGACCGCCGTGGTGGTCTTGCCGACGCCGCCTTTCTGATTAGCGAATGCTATTACCCGTGTGTCCATTGCGATGATTTCAAATAGCTTTGATCATACCCGTTTTTCGGGCGTGAGCGAACAGACCGCCGGTTTGCACGACCGCCTTGGCGGGGCCGAGCGGTTTCAGCGGGAACGGTTTACGGGAATGCCCGTGGATGATGGTTTCCCGGTCGAAATGGATTTCCGCCAGGTCGCCGGTGTGGAATTCCCCGCGCAGATTCGTTTCCGATTCCCAGGGGTAGAGCTCGCCGGTGGCGATGGCATTACGGAAAAAAATACGGGCGTAGGATTCAGCCACCACGATGCGGATGCCGGCGGCGCCAAGCGCGATCGGCGCGTGTTCCCGGGAGGATCCGCACCCGAAGTTGCGTCCGGCGATGATGATGACATAAGCGGAAGTATCGGCGCCCGGGTTCACCAGCGGCGGATAGTCCGGAGGGAGTCCGCTCAGAGCCAGGGTGCCCAGTTGCCGATACTCAGCAGGAATTGTGGGCACCAGGTTAAGGTGCTTGGCGGGGATGATCTGGTCGGTGTCAATATTGTCGCCGACGACATAGACCTTGCCGCAGAGAGTGGAAGAAGGATTAGAAGTCATAATAATTAATTCCCTGAGACGGAAAACGTTCAACTCTCAACGTTCAACATACAACGTCCAACAAAGATTGTCATTATTCCTTTATATTTTCTTGTTCATCCGAGCGGTTTTAATACTCGCTGAAAAAATCATAATTAACTCTTCGGTTTCTTTCAATAAAGCCGCAATTTCAACCGGATTTTTAGCCAAGGGAACTCGCTGAATTAATCGAAGCCACCTGCGGGTTTCACGCAATTCCTTGAGACAAATACTCATTTTATGCACAAAATCATTCTTTGATTCAGCCGCTTGAGCTTCGCCATGGTTGGGTAGAGGTGAAGTGCCGGAATGGAGAATCTGAGTCGCCACATGATTTCCTGTCCGTGTATGGGGAAGACGTTCTGCAAGCCGAATAATTTCAGCTGAATAATTCAGTAACCTGTCTTCTAAATTAAACTGTTGTTGACTCACAACATTTCTCGGTGTTGAACGTTCAAAGTTGGATGTTGAATGTTTTCCGTGCCCATGGGGCTTGCCTACATGAATGTCCGTGGATCCGTGATATGTCCCGTCACCGCCGATGCCGCTACCGTCAGGGGCGATGCCAGATAGATCGGCGCCTGTTTGGATCCCATGCGCCCGATAAAATTCCGGTTGGTGGTGCTGATGACCGTTTCCTTCCCGTGGGTTCGTCCGAACGTGTCATCCGGCCCGCCCAGGCAGGCGGCGCAGGATGGCGGCGCAATGTCCAGGCATCCGGCCTGCTTGAAAATGTCGGCCAGGGACTGCCCTTTGATTTTTTTATTCTGCAGACCGTTGGCTACTTCACGGGTTGCCGGCACCAGGAAGGTGTCAATGCTCACCTTCCGGCCCTGCAGAATCGTGGCCGCGGCGATGAAATCGGTCAGTTTGCCGCCGGTGCAGGAACCGATATAGGCCCGGTCCAGTTTGACGTCGTTCAGATCGGCCGCCGGCGCGTACTGGTCGGGAGCATGCGGCTTGGCCACGCAGGGCACAAAGTCGGCCACGTTATAGCGATAGTCCTTCTGTACCTTGGCATCGGGGTCGCCGTGCATGGGCTGGAACGGTTTATCGGTGCGTTGCCGGACATAGTCCAGCGTGGCCTGGTCCGGGGCCATGATTCCGTTTTTCGCGCCCGCCTCCACCGCCATGTTACAGATGGTCATCCGTTCCTCGATCGGGAGGGCGTCAATGGCGGGGCCGCGGAATTCCATGGCGCAATAGGTGGCGCCTTCCAAGCCGATATCGCCGATGATGCGCAGGATCATGTCTTTGCCCATGATATAGTCCGGCTTACGGCCATCCAGGGTAAACCGCAGAGTCGGGGGAATCTTGATCAAGAGTTTGCCGGTGCCCATGATGAAGGCGGCGTCAGTATTGCCGATGCCCGCGGAAAAAGCCCCCAGCGCGCCGTGCGTGC
>CAYQNY010000005.1:0-38960 GCA_964418925.1 uncultured Verrucomicrobiota bacterium | reverse complement strand
GGTCACGCTATCCCGCGTGCGTCGGGAGCGTATGGGGCATATCGAGCTGGCCGTGCCGGTATCTCATATCTGGTTCTTCAAGTGCACCCCCAGCCGTTTAGGGATGGTGATCGATCTCACTGCCCGTGCGCTGGAACGTATCCTGTATTATGAGGATTACATCGTGATCGATCCCGGTAAAACTCCCTTGCAGGAAAAACAGATTCTTAAGGAGGAGGAGTATCGGGAGGCTCAGGAAAAATATCCTGATGAGTTCGTCGCCAAGATCGGCGCTGAAGCCTTGAGCGACCTGATGAAGAAGCTGGACATGGCCAAAATTATGTCCAGCTTGGAATCACAGATGGCCACGACGCGGAGCAAGCAGACCCGCAAGAAGCTGGCCAAGCGGATGAAGATTATTGAGAGCTTGCGTCTTAATAAGATGCACCCGGAATGGATGATCCTCGAAGTATTGCCGGTGATTCCGCCGGACCTGCGGCCCCTGGTTCCCCTCGAGGGCGGTCGTTTTGCCACCTCCGATTTGAACGATCTCTACCGCCGGGTGATCAACCGCAACAACCGGCTGAAAAATCTACTGATGCTGAAGACCCCGGATGTGATTATTCGTAACGAGAAGCGGATGCTTCAGGAAGCCGTGGATGCTTTGCTGGATAACGGGCGGCATGGTCGGGCCGTTGTGGGTTCCGGCAACCGGCCGCTAAAGTCGCTCAGCGATATGCTCAAGGGTAAACAGGGGCGGTTCCGCCAGAATCTGCTCGGCAAACGTGTGGATTATTCCGGCCGATCCGTGATTGTTGTGGGCCCCGAGTTGTCCTTGTGGCAGTGCGGATTGCCCAAGAAGATGGCCTTGGTCCTTTTTGAACCGTTTATCATCCGTAAGCTGAAACAGAAGGGGATTGTCCATACGGTCCGTGGCGCCAAGAAAATGATTGAAAACCATAGTAACGAAGTGTGGGATGCGCTGGACGAGGTCATTAAAGGCAAGACGGTTCTGCTCAATCGCGCCCCGACCCTGCACCGCCTGAGTGTCCAGGCATTTGAACCGGTGCTTATCGAGGGGGATGCCATTCAAATTCATCCGCTGGTCTGTACGGCGTTCAATGCGGACTTTGACGGCGATCAGATGGCGGTGCACGTGCCGCTTTCCATCGAAGCCCAATTGGAATCCCGTCTGTTGATGTTGTCCACTAACAATCTGTTTTCGCCCTCCAGCGGTAAGCCGATCATGACGCCTACCCAGGATATTGCCTTGGGGCTCTATTACCTGACCATGAATCCGAACGCGTTTAAGGGGGAAATCAAGCCGGGCCAGGACCATTGGCCAATCTTTGCGAACGCTGACGAGGTGCAGTTTGCCTATGATATGGGTCAAATCAAGGTTCATATAAACATCCGTCTGCGGAATCCGGACTATCTGCATCAGACACCTTATGGAAATGCCAATCAGCGCGTGATTACGACGACGGCAGGGCGTGTGTTCTTTAATCGGGCATTTCCGCATTCGGTGGGCTTTATTAACGAAACGATTACCAAGAAGCTTCTCAGCACCATTATCTGGAGATGTTATCATGTGGCCGGCGCGGCCGAAACCATTGGCGTTCTGGATTGTCTCAAGACCCTGGGATTTGAGCACGCCACGCTGACGGGGATTTCCATCGGACTGGTGGATATGATTACCCCGGATGAAAAGGACCAGATCATTGCCAATGCCCGGAACCAGGTCGCGGATGTTGAAAAGCAGTATCGTAAAGGCATCATTACCGACGGTGAACGGTACAACAAGGTCATTGATATATGGACCCACGCCACGGATGAAACGGCAAATACGATGTTCGAGGCCATTAAGAAAAACAAGGACTTGGCCATGTCCAACCCCCTGTTCATGATGATCGATTCCGGTGCCCGGGGAAGCCGCCAGCAAATTCGTCAGCTCGCCGGCATGCGGGGATTAATGGCTAAACCGTCCGGGGAAATTATCGAACAGCCAATCATCTCGAATTTTCGCCAGGGCCTCAGTGTGCTGGAATACTTCATCAGTACGCATGGCGCCCGCAAGGGATTGGCCGATACAGCCCTGAAAACCGCTGATGCCGGATACTTGACCCGCAAGCTTGTGGATGTGGCCCAGGACGTGATCATTACCGAGCAGGACTGCAATACCCTTAATGGCATTGAAGTCAGCTCCATCACCGGCGGTGTGGAAATTCCCTTGAGCCTGCGGATTGTCGGTCGCACAGCGCTCGAGGATATCCGGGATCCGCAATCCAAGAACCAGGAAGTGATTGTGCCTGCCCGGCATGATATTTCCGAGGAGAATGCCGCCCGTATAGAAAAAGCTGGTATTGACAAGGTGAAAATCCGGAGTGTCCTGACCTGCGAATCGCGACGTGGCGCATGCGCCAAGTGTTACGGCCGTGACTTGACAACCGATCGGCCTGTGGAATTGGGTACCGCCGTCGGTATTATTGCGGCGCAATCCATCGGCGAACCCGGCACTCAGCTGACCATGCGGACGTTTCATATTGGTGGTGCCGCCAGTTCCCGCGCGATTCAGCCGCAAATCGTGGCCAAGAACAGCGGTGTGATCCAGTACAAGGACGCGCGGGTGGTCAAGGAGGCCCTGGGTAATTATATCGTGTTGAATAAGAACGCTTTGATATCTATCAACAATAAGGAAGGCCGGGAACTGGAACAGCATCGCCTGGTGGTGGGCGCCGTGATTTCCGTGCCGGATGGCGGGACGGTGTCGAAGGGTCAGATCTTTGCTAAATGGGAGCCGCACAGCGTGCCGATTATTACCGAGCAGAGTGGTGTGGTGCAGTTCCGCGATTTTGTTGAAAACGTATCCATGAAGATTGAAGTGGATGCCGCGACCGGTTTCAAGGGCATTGTTATTCTGGATTACCGTGAGGATATCCATCCACAGATTCTGATCAAGGATCAGAACACGGGCGCCGTGCTGAGCAGTTACAGTATTCCATCAGGCGCTCATGTGGTGGTTACTAAAGGAAGCGTGGTTCAGGCCGGATCGGTCCTTGCCAAGACGCCCCGCAAGGAAGCGAAGACCCGCGATATTACCGGCGGTTTGCCCCGTGTAGCCGAGCTGTTTGAGGCGCGGCGGCCGAAGGACGCCGCGGAAATCTCCAAGATTGCCGGTATCGTGGATTTCGGCGGTATTCAGCATGGCGGGCGCCGTCTCATTGTTCGGGATACTGCCACCGGGGACGAGGAAGAGCACATCATCCGGCTCGGCAAGCATATTATTGTATTCAAGGGTGATTACGTCGAGAAGGGGGAACCCCTCACGGAAGGGCCGATCGTGCCGCAGGAAATTCTGGAGGTCTGCGGACCGCAGATGTTGCAGGAATACCTGGTCAATGAAGTGCAGGAGGTTTATCGCCTGCAAGGAGTTGAAATCAACGACAAGCATATCGAGGTGATTATCCGCCAGATGTTGAAGAAGGTGCGCATCACGGATTCCGGAGAATCCCCATTCACGTGGGGTGAACTGGTGGATAAGAATCGCTTCCAGGAAGCCAACCAAAAGGCGATGGCGGAAGGCAAGCGTCCGGCGGAAGCGGCGCCGGCTTTGTTGGGAGTTACAAAGGCATCGCTGGAGACCGAAAGCTTTATTTCGGCGGCCTCGTTCCAGGATACGACGCGCGTGCTGACGGATGCTTCCATTCTGGGCAAGGTTGACCGGCTGTTTGGATTCAAGGAGAACGTTATCATGGGGCACCTGATTCCCGCTGGTGTCGGGTTCCCCGCCAATAAGTATATCAAACTCGTGCCGTTGGGGACGCCGATTCCGGAAAAGCCGCCGGACTCCGCGGCCAAGCCGGATCAGGAATTGAAAAAGCTGTTAACAAATTAACCTTGCCTATTCGACGATTAAGTGTTACTTTTTACGGTTTTCGTTTTTTAGCAGGAGGATCCAAGAGTTATGCCGACGATCAATCAACTGGTTCGATTAGGACGCCGTGCTGTCAAAAACCGCAGCAAGTCTCCGTCGTTGACCGGATGTTCTCAGCGGCGCGGCGTGTGCATTACGGTGCGCGTGCTGACGCCTAAGAAGCCGAACTCGGCCTTGCGCAAGGTTGCGCGAGTGCGTCTGACCAATGGCGAGGAAGTGACGGCGTATATTCCCGGCGAGGGTCATAATCTGCAGGAGCACAGCATTGTTCTCGTGCGCGGCGGACGCGTCAAGGATTTATCCGGAGTCCGGTATCATATTGTCCGTGGCACGCTGGACAGCGTCGGCGTGGAGGGGCGGAAACAGAGCCGATCTATGTATGGCGTTAAGAAGCCGAAGAAAAAGGAAAAAGAGTAAGGTAAGTCATGGCCAGAAGACACAGAGCAGAAATACGCGAGATTGTACCCGACCTGAATTTTAACAATAAGCTGGTCGGACGGCTGATCAACAGTGTCATGATCCAAGGTAATAAGTCTGTTGCTCAGGGAATTGTGTACGGCATGCTGGATTTTATCAAGGAACAGAGCGGGGAAGATCCCTTGGAAGTGCTGCTACGGTCCATTGATAACATAAAACCGAAAGTTGAAGTCCGGTCCCGGCGCGTAGGGGGCGCAACCTACCAGGTGCCCGTTGAAGTCAGTAGTGAGCGTCAGCTGGCGCTGGCCATGCGCTGGTTGATTACGTTTTCCAGGGCCAAGAAAGGCGTTTCGATGGAGCGGGCGCTGGGGCAGGAAATTATGGATGCGTTCAAGAATCAGGGGAATGCGGTTAAAAAACGGGATGATACCCATAAAATGGCGCAGGCCAATAAAGCGTTTGCGCATTACAAGTGGTAGTTCTAACTGGCAGAGTGATAGATATGGTGGTTCAGTTGAAAGATAAGAAAAAGGAAACAGCGGGCAAGACCGTGGTCCGGGATGCGGCGGGTCGCCGCCGGAATTTGGAGCAAGTCCGTAATTTTGGCATTATGGCTCATATTGATGCCGGCAAAACGACGATCACGGAGCGGATCCTTTTTTATACCGGTCGTCTGCATAAAATGGGTGAGGTCCACGATGGCACCGCCAAAATGGACTGGATGATCCAGGAGCAGGAGCGTGGTATCACCATTACCAGCGCCGCCACAACTTGCTTCTGGCGGGATTGTCAGATCAATATTGTGGATACGCCCGGCCATGTGGATTTTACGGCCGAGGTGGAACGCTCGCTCCGCGTATTGGATGGTGCTATTGCTGTTTTCTGTGCCGTGGGCGGCGTGCAACCCCAGTCTGAAACGGTCTGGCGACAGGCGGATAAATACAACGTGCCGCGGGTGGCGTTTGTCAATAAAATGGACCGCGTGGGCGCTGATTTCAACCGGGTCCTTAAGGATATCCGCTGTCGGCTGAAGGCGCCGGCAGTGCCTATTCACTTGCCTTGGGGGGCGGAAGACCAGTTCCGGGGTGTCATTGATTTGGTGGCGATGAAAGCGATAACCTTTACGGAAGAAAGCCATGGAACCGTCGTGAAAACGGATCATATGCCGGATGAGCTGGCGGTGGATGCCGAGCGTGCCCGTGCTGAGCTTGTGGAGCGCGTGGCCGAGGCCGATGAACACGTGCTGGCGGCCTATTTGGATAATCCGGATGTGCCGGTGGCAGTGCTGAAGGCGGGACTGCGCCGTGCGACCTGCCGACGGCAGGTGATCCCGGTCCTGTGCGGCGCCGCTCTCCGCAACAAGGGTATTCAGCCGCTGATTGACGCGGTGACGGATTATTTGCCTTCGCCGCTTGATATTCCTCCAATCCGGGGCATTTATCCGAAGACCGGGGAAGAATTCTCACAGCTGGCGGGAGATTTTGAGCCTTTCTGTGGTCTGGCATTCAAGGTGATGAATAATCCATATATGGGTAAACTGGTTTTTGTGCGGTTATATTCCGGCTGTCTGAAAAAAGGACAGAATATATATAATCCGAGAACCCGCAAAAGGGAACGTGTCATGCGGATTCTACAGATGCACGCGGAAGAGCATGAAGACGTTGATACGTTGTACTCGGGGGAGATCGCCGCCATTGTTGGATTGAAGGAAGTGTTTACCGGCGATACGATTTGTCCCGAGCACAAGCCGATTGTCCTGGAGCGAATTTCGTTTCCTGAACCAGTCATGGCTATGGCTATTGAGCCAAAGACCCAGGCGGATCGGGAGACGCTGGCCCGGGCCCTGCAGGCATTGTGTGACGAAGACCCGACGTTTTTTGTTACCACGGATACCGACACGGGCCAGACATTAATCAAAGGCATGGGGGAACTTCATCTGGAAATCGTCAGGGACCGAATCCGGCGGGAATATCATGTGGCAGCCAATACGGGTGAGCCGATGGTTGCCTATCGCGAGACGATCAGTCGGCCGGGGGCGGGTGAATATGTGTTTGATCGGGAGATCGGCGGTAAACGGCAGTTCGGAACCATCCGGCTGGCCGTGGAACCCCAAGTCCGGCAGTCAGGCAATGTGATCGAGTTTCATGTGTCGCCGAACCAATTGCCGGCGATCTTCCGGCCGGTGGTGGAAGACGGCATTCGCGACGGCTTGGTCACCGGCGTTCTTGGTCATTTTGCCATTATGGATGTCAAGGTGTCGGTGAGCGCCGCTGTCGCGCATTCGGTGGATTCGACGGAAACGGCGTTCCGCACCGCCGCCGTCATGGCCTTCCGGAAAGCGGTACAGAATGCCGCGCCGGTTCTGCTGGAGCCGATAATGGCGCTTGAAATTTTTACGCCCAGCGAGTATATAGGTGATGTTTTAGGCGATCTCAACGCGCGCCGCGGTAAGGTCAAGGAACTCGCCAGTCAGCCCCCCTTGCAGATTATTCGCGCTGAAGTTCCTCTGGTGGAACTTTTCGGGTATACAACCACGATCAGGTCGTTGACCCGCGGGCGGGCCGATTATACGATGGAACCGCAAATGTTTGCGATTGTTCCCGAAGACATTCAACAACGTATTTTAAGTCGGTGAGACAGATATGGAAGAACAACGCATACGCATACGTTTAAAATCGTTTGATTTTCGGGCTTTGGATCAGTCGGCGGCGGAAATTGTGGAAACCGCCAAGCGGACCGGCGCCCGCGTGTCAGGGCCGACGCCTCTGCCGACGCGAATCGAAAGCTTCTGCGTCAATCGCAGTCCGCATGCCGACAAAAAGTCTATGGATCAGTTTGAAGTGCGAACCCATAAACGGCTCCTGGATATTATCGGGCCGACCGCCAAGACGGTGGATGAGTTGAAGAAACTGAATCTGCCGGCTGGCGTGGATATTTCCATCAAGATTTAGTCGGGATTATTCGCCACAAAGGCGCGAAGACATGAAGGTTAATTTCTTTGTGACCCCGCCTTGCCAGCCGCTTGCGAGCGCAAGCGAGTGACGCGGCGGGATAAACCGCGCCAGAAGCGCGGCGAGTTTAGTGTTTACCACGCCACGGGCGTGGTCATAGTGGCAGATGAATAGGTCAGGTTAGTTACAGCCATGCAAGGTATACTTGGAAAAAAAATCGGTATGACACGCATCTTTGCTCAGGGCCGTCAGATTCCGGTGACGGCCCTGGAATGCGGTCCCTGTGTCGTTGTCCAGCGCAAGCGGAAGGCGAAGGAAGGTTACGATTCGGTTCAGCTCGGCTTTGATGACGTGCCCGAAAAACGAGTGCTCAAACCGGCGCTCGGACGGTTCAAAAAAATTAATGTGTCGCCCAAGCGCTACTTGGCGGAATTTGCGGTGGAGCCGGACGAGGCCTGCAAGGAAGGCGATGTTGTCAACGTAGATATGTTCCAGGATGTGCCGTATGTGGACGTGGTGGGTGTGACCAAGGGCAAGGGATTTCAGGGTGTTGTACGGCGCTATCGTATGCGTGGGGGTGCGATGACGCATGGCGGCCATTCCAAGCGGCGCGTGGGGTCGGTGGGATGCAGTGAACTGCCGGGACGTATTTATAAAGGGAAACGCATGCCCGGGCATATGGGTTGTGTTCAGATCACCCAGCAGAATCTTAAGGTGGTAAAAGTCATGGCCCCGGATAACGTGATCCTGGTCTGCGGGGCAGTGCCCGGTCATGCCGGAACCGTGGTGATGATCAAGAAGTCGTTGAAGAAAGGAAGCCCCCGGTCATGAGTAGTCGTATTCCGGTGGTCAATCAGCAGGGCCAGGATGTCGGAGCAATGGAATTTTCCGATGATATGCTGGTGCTGAATCGGGGAGAACAGGCGCTGCACGATGTGATTGTGGCCTTTCAGGCCAACCAGCGGTCGGGGACCGCATCCACGCTGACTAAGGCCCAGGTGCAAGGCAGTAATCGCAAGCCTTGGGCCCAGAAGGGACTGGGCCGTGCGCGCGCGGGCTATCGGCGGTCGCCAATTTGGCGGGGCGGTGGAGTGGCCTTCGGGCCGCATCCGCGGGATTACACGATCCGCATTCCCCGTAACGTGGGGCGGCTGGCTTTTCGCCGGGCGCTCAGCGAAAAAGTGGTGTCGGGAGCCCTTCGTCTGGTGGATGAGCTGGTGCTGGCCGCACCGAAAACCAAGGCGCTGGCAGACTTGTTGAAAATGTTGAACCTGAAAGGCATGGTTCTTATTGTTCTGGATAAAGCAGATCGGAATGTGACGCTGGCGGCCCGCAATATGCCGGAGGTGGATGTGGCGCTGGCCAGAGAATTGCATTCCTATCAGATGGTTCGTTATCCGGTCCTGTTAGTGACCCGTTTGGGGATGAAGGTGCTGGAACAGCGGTTAAAGGCGGCGGTGAGAAAGGCTTAACCGATGAAATTGGCCGAAACTATTATTCGTACTATTATTCTTTCCGAAAAAAGCACCCGGGAAATTGAGAAGACCAATCAATATTGTTTCAAGGTGGATTTGTCGGCCACCAAACGTGAAATCAAGAAGGCCGTTGAAGAACTATTCAAGGTTCGCGTGGTTAAGGTCAATACCCTGCATCGCAAAGGTAAAAAAAAGCGGGAACGAACCCGGAAATATGGGTGGCGTGCCGGGTATAAAAAGGCGATCGTGACCCTGAAAGAAGGCGACAAGATCGAGCTGGTTTGAGGATGTATTATGCCGATTAAAACATACAGACCCACAACTCCGAGCCGAAGGTTTACGTCCGTCTCCACGTTCGAGGAGATTACCCGCTCTAAACCGGAGCGTTCACTCCTGCGATCCATGAAACACCAGGCCGGACGTAATTCGTCCGGGCGCATTACGATGCGCCACCAGGGTGGGGGCAATCGGAGGATGTACCGGTGCATTGATTTCAAGCGGGATAAGGTGAATATTCCCGCCAAGGTGGCCTCCGTGGAATACGATCCTAACCGGTCGGCGCGGATTGCGCTGTTGCATTATGTGGACGGTGAAAAACGTTATATTCTGGCGCCTAATGGGTTACGGGTCGGCGCCAGGCTCATGTCCGGTTCGAAGGCGGAGCCGATTGTGGGTAATGCAATGCCATTGTCTCAGATCCCCCTGGGGGTCCAGATTCATAACATTGAGCTTCAGCCGCACCAGGGCGCCAAACTTGTGCGTAGTGCGGGCATGGCAGCGCTCTTGATGTCGCGCGAAGGCAAGTTGGCCAACGTGAAGCTTCCATCCGGAGAAATCCGGATGATTAATGTTAATTGTCTAGCCACTATCGGCCAGGTGGGAAATGTGGATCATGAAAATTATAGTTACGGCAAAGCCGGCCATGCCCGCTGGCAGGGAATTCGTCCGACGGTTCGCGGCCGGGCCATGAACCCGATTGACCATCCAATGGGCGGCGGCGAAGGGCGTTCTACGGGCGGGCACCCGCGGTCGCCCTGGGGATTGTATGCGAAAGGGAAGAAGACCAGGAATGTTCACAGCCGATCTACCCGGTTTATTATTGAGCGGAGAAAATAAATTATGTCACGATCACTGAAAAAAGGGCCTTTTGTTGATTTACCGCTGATGGCCAAGGTTGAACGGATGATACGTTCGGGCGAAAAACGAATCATCAATACATGGTCCCGTCGCTCGATGATCATTCCGGAGTTCGTGGGATATACGTTTGGTGTTTATAACGGCAAGACCCATATTTCGGTGTATGTTACGGAAAATATGGTCGGGCATCGGTTGGGCGAGTTTTCGCAGACGCGTATCTTCCGTAAACATGGAGCGCATACGGAGAAAGTAGGATCGTTGAAGTAGCGATTGATGGCGGCGGATGGAGAAAATATGAAAGTACAGGCGGTATCCAAAGCAGTTCGCATTTCGCCGTCCAAGGCGTTGCCCCTGGCTCGATTATTGCAAGGGCTTTCGATTACGAAGGCGTTGACGATCACGATGTTCAGTCGCACGAAGGCGTCCGGCTTGATTCGCAAAACGTTGAAATCAGCGGTGGCGAACGTCGAAAACAACGCCAAGCTCTCGGCTGATGATTTTCGGGTGGAATCAGTGCTGGTGGAACGGGGGCCGGTTTTGAAACGTTTTTGGGCCCGTTCACGGGGTATGGTGCGGCCGGTGAAAAAAGCCACCAGCCATATCCGGGTGATTCTCGCCAATGAGTGAATAAGAAAGGAGCTTTATCTTGGGTCAGAAAGTTAATCCGATCGGGTTGCGTGTGACCGTTAATAAGAACTGGCGCTCGCGCTGGTATGCCGAAAAGAAGGTCTTCGGCGATTGTTTTCACGAAGATCTGAAAATCCGGGATATGGTTAAGCGGCGCCTGGAGAACGCGGCCGTGCCCGAAGTGCTTGTCGAGCGTTATGCCAACCGGGTGCGGGTGACGATTTTTACGGCCCGCCCTGGCATAGTCATCGGTCGTAAGGGTGAAGATATTGAAAAGCTCCGCGAGGAACTGGCCAGGATGACCAGTAAAGAAGTATATTTGGAAATTAAGGAAATCCGCAACGCGGATTTAAATGCCCAGCTTGTGGCTGAAAATATCGCCGTTCAGTTGGAGCGCCGCGTGTCGTTCCGGCGCGCTATGAAAAAAGCGATCAAAACTACCATGGATATGCATGCGCTGGGCATCAAGGTGGCCGCGGGCGGACGGCTGGGGGGCGCCGAACTGGCCCGCCGCGAGAGTTATAAGGAAGGCAAGGTGCCGCTGCACACCTTGCGGGCCAACATTGAATACGGCTTTGCGGCGGCGCATACGGTGGCGGGCGAGGTCGGAATAAAAGTCTGGATTTGCAAGCGTCCTGAGGATGAGAGCGAAGTGAAAGGAGGCGGGCGTCGTGCCGCTATTTCCTAGTCGAGTTAGATACCGCAAAATTCAACGCGGAAGTTACAAGGGCGAAGCCACGTCCGGTGACACGCTGGCATTTGGCGAGTATGGGCTTCAGGCGCTGGGTCGGGGATGGGTCAAGGCCGTTCAGATTGAAGCCTGTCGCGTTTCCATTAACCGGCATTTGAAGCGCAAGGGCAAGGTCTGGATCCGGGTTTTTCCGGATAAGCCGATCAGCAAGAAGCCGCTGGAAACCCGCATGGGCAAGGGTAAGGGGGAGCCGGAACAATGGGTTGCGGTTATCAAGCCTGGCCGGTTGTTGTTCGAAATCGATGGCGTCAGCGAGCGCGTTGCGCGGGAGTCGTTGCGGCTGGCCGCGGCTAAACTGCCTCTGCGCATGCGGTTTGTTATGCGTCACGGGGGCGTGTGAAGGATTTCATAATGAAGGCCAAGGAACTCAGAGAACTGGCGGGGGATGAGTTGATGCAGAAGCATTCCGATCTGCGCAAGGAACATTTTGACCTGCGCAAGGTGAAGGTGACCGGCAAACTGGAGCATCCGCTGAAATTGCGCCTGGTTCGCCGGGATATCGCGCGGATTCAGACGATTCTCAGTGAACGGACTAATAAAACCCCTTAGGAAATTGTATTTTTTGAGACAGAATTAACAGAATTGACAAAATGGGGAGGATTTCTTGCAAGAATAAATATTCTGTTCATTTTGTACATTCTGTCCAAAAGATAATTTAATGTAAAGGAACCAAAGTATGCCGGACATGGAGATCAAGCAACCTGCCTGCGCGAAATGCTCCGCGCGCGGCGCGCGGAGCGCCGGCGCCGACAGGCACAAAAGGAAAGAACGGATCGGTGTGGTGGTGACCGATGCTATGAATAAGACCATCGTGGTCAGAGTGGGACGCCGTGTGCGCCATCCCATGTACGGGAAAGAAATCAGATTATACAATAAATTTTATGCGCATGATGAAAAGAACGCGGCCAAATGCGGCAACCATGTGCGGATTGTTGAAACCCGGCCATTAAGCCGTCTTAAGCGATGGCGATTGGTTGAAGTTCTGCCGGGCGGCGCTGGAATGTCGGCCGCGGCGGAGCCTAAACCGGAATAATCGTATATGATCACTGAAGAAACAATATTGAATGTGGCTGATAATACCGGGGCCCAGAAAGTAAAATGTTTTCGTATCCTGGGTCAGCGCAAACGCTATGGTCACCTGGGCGATTTAATCAAAGTGGCTGTCCGTGAAGTCAAGCCCGGCGGGTTGGTGAAAAAGGGCGAGGTGTGCCTGGCTGTCATTGTAAGAACCCGGTTCCCGATCCGGCGTGTGGACGGGTCGCAGGTGCGATTTGACAGTAATGCGGCGGTTCTGGTGGATGATAAAATGAATCCGCTGGGCACGAGAATTTTTGGACCCGTGGCGCGTGAATTGCGCGATACGCCTTTTGCAAAAATTATCAGCCTGGCGCCGGAGGTGCTGTAATCATGGCAACGGGGTGTCATATCCGGCGCAACGATATTGTGATTGCCCGAACCGGTACTCCGGCGTCCGGCGGCAAGACGGGAAAGGTGCTCCAGGTTTTTCCCGGTAAGGGACGCGTGCTGGTCGAAGGCCTGAATTATATCCATAAGACGTTGAAGAAATCGCAGGATAATCCCCAAGGGGGAATTATTAAGAAGGAGGCGTCCATTGCCGCGGCCAACCTGATGCTGTATTGCCCGCACTGCAAGAAGGGGTGCAAGGCTTTAAAAGAGACGGACGAGAAGGGCAAGCGGTTGCGGAAATGCAGGAAGTGCGGGCATGCGTTCGAGGGGTAGATTATGTCGCGTTTAAAAGATAAATATATTCAGGATGTGATTCCGGCGTTGACGAAACAACGGCACTACGCTAATCCGATGCAGGTGCCGCGCGTGGTCAAAATCGTCGTCAATATGGGTATTAACTCGGTCGTAGAAAAAGATGTGTTGAAAAGCCTTCTGGGTGATTTGGCCAAGATCACCGGGCAGGCGCCCTTGGTGCGTAAGGCTCGGAAAAGCATCGCTAATTTCAAGTTGCGTGAGGGTATGTCGGTGGGGGCTATGGTCACCCTGCGGGGAGTGCGCATGTATGATTTTTTTGACCGGCTGATCAACATAGTATTGCCGCGGTTGAGGGATTTTCGGGGCGTTTCGTCCACGGCGTTTGACGGACGTGGTAATTATAGCCTGGGTCTTCGGGAGCAGGCGATTTTTCCGGAGATTAACGTGGATAATGTGAAGAAAATTCAGGGTATGGATGTCGTTATCGTTACGACAGCGGGCACTGATGACGAGGCCCGGGAGTTGTTGCGGCTGATGGGTATGCCATTTTCGACAACGAACAGCCGTTCAGCATAAGTTATACAGGAGGATTTTGATTGGCTAAAACATCATTAATGGTTAAAGCAAGCCGCAAGCCCAAGTTCAGTACGCGGGCTTATCACCGGTGCCGCCGGTGTGGCAGACCCCGGGCGTATATTCGAAAATTTCAGCTCTGTCGTATTTGTTTCCGAGAGTTGGCATTGGTGGGGCATATCCCAGGTGTTATTAAAGCAAGCTGGTAGATTTTTCTTCCGAAGAATCTATGGTTTTTGCGTAGCAAAGATGGATAAATGGTTATCATCTCAATTTTTCACGCATAACGTGAAAAATTGAGTTCAGAAATTACTTTAGTTGCGGCCATGCGCCGCGTTGGGTGGGATGTTTATGAATCAGACAGATCCAATCAGTGATATGTTGACGCGCATTCGCAATGCGGCTATGGCTAAGGTCGAGGTCGCGGAAATGCCGTATTCCATAATCAAGAGCGCCATCGCGCATATTCTCAAACGCGAAGGATTTATTCAGGATTTTACATCTGAAGGCGGTCCTGCCAGCAAGGTGTTGCGGGTGTACCTGAAGTACGGAATTAACCGTGATCCCGTGATCCGCGGGTTGCGCCGGATTAGTAAACCGGGACTGAGACGTTATATTTCATACCGGGATATGCGGTCCGTCCTGAACGGTACGGGCGTGGCTGTTGTCAGTACGTCCCGTGGCATTATGACGGATCGAGAAGTGCGCAAGTATCGTGTCGGCGGTGAGTGGCTCTGTATTGTTTGGTAACAGGGAGTTTAACGCAGTTATGTCGCGAATCGGGCAAATGCCTATTGTTATTCCGTCTGGAGTGGATGTGAAAATGGACGGCGTGGTGCTGTCCGCGAAAGGTCCCCAGGGAGCCTTATCCCTGGCTATCTCGGATGGGTTTAAGGTTCAGATTGATCAAGGGATTTTATCGCTGTCTCAGACCCGGTCGGAAAAGAAACTTGGTGCCTTGCACGGCTTGTATCGCAGTCTTATTGCCAATATGATCCATGGCGTTTCCAAGGGATATGTCAAAGATTTGGAGATTCAGGGCGTGGGTTTCAAGGCATCGGTTCAGGGTAATAAAATCGTGTTTGCCCTTGGATTTTCGCGTCCGGTCGAAATGAACATTCCTCCCGGCATAGACGTGAAAGTCAATGATAATGTGCGGGTGATTGTCAGTGGACCCGATAAACAACAGGTGGGTAACTTGGCGGCCGCCATCAAGGCCCTTTTCCCGGCGGAGCCGTATAAAGGCAAAGGCATTCGATTCAAGGGCGAATATGTGCGCCGGAAGGCTGGCAAGACCGTGGCGTAATTTTTCCGCCGCATAATATATTCCTAAAGCGGTGCAATAAAAGAACAAAGAGCGGCAAACAATAGAAGTCGAATCGAAACCATCATCATATGAGGTTGCGGCATGGCGCCGCTTGAGCGGGTATGAAACTGAAAAACAGACATGATTATCGCCAGCGGTGTCATCGACGGTTGAGGAATAAGATCGCGGGAAATTCTGACCGGCCGCGTATGTGTGTGCGGATTACCTGTCGGTATATGTATGTGCAGTTTATTGACGATATGCAGGCAGTCTCTCTGGTGGCCGTGTCCACTCTGCAGGGGGAAGGGGCCGGAAAATTGAGTGTGACGACGGCCCGGGCGCTGGGAAAAAAAGCGGCGGAACTGGCTTTGGCGAAGAACATTCGTCAGGTCGTGTTTGATCGGGGCGGTCATCAATATAACGGTCGAGTAAAAGCCATAGCTGAGGCGGCGCGCGCCGCCGGAATAAAATTATGAGTCTTGATATCAAAGAAAACGCGGTTCGTATGTTGCTGGAAACCGAGACTAAAACGCCGGCCAAAGAATTGGAAGAATTTGTGGTTCGGATCAAGCGTTGTTCCAAGGTGGTGAAAGGCGGTCGCCGCATGAGTTTCAGCGCAGTGGTGATCGTAGGCGACCAGCATGACCAGGTGGGTTATGGTTTGGGCAAGGCCAACGAAGTAGCCGATGCCATCCGCAAAGGCGGGGATATCGCCCGTAAATCAATGTTCCGAGTCAAGATCAACAATACCACCATACCCCACGAAGTAATCGGAAAATATTCGGCGTCTGTCGTGATGCTGAAACCGGCCGTGGCGGGCACGGGGGTTATTGCCGGCGGTGCTGTGCGTTCGGTGCTTAAATTGGCTGGTGTCCATAATGTTCTTGCTAAATCGTTGGGCAGTAATAATAAATGGAATGTTGTGCATGCCACAATCGCGGCGTTGAATCAATTGCGGACCCGGGAAGAATCCAATGCCATTCGCGGATTGAATGTAGATCAATAGCTTATCAAGGCGGCATCTCTTTTTTGACCGAAAGGAATTTTTTGACTATGATCAGCTTGCATACGCTGAAAAATGTGCCGGGAGCGAAGCGGCCGAAGATGCGCGTGGGATGCGGGCAGGGGTCCGGTAAGGGGAAAACCTGCGGCCGAGGACACAAGGGGCAATACGCACGATCAGGGCATAAGCATAAGCCGGCCTTTGAAGGCGGTCAGATGCGTCTTATTCGGCGGATTCCGAAGCGCGGTTTTAATCAGGGTCATAAAGTTGTTTTTGATGTGGTGCCGGTTGCCAGTCTGAACCGGTTTGAGAACGGTGCGGAAGTAACGCCGTCGCGTATGAAGGCCGCCGGTCTGGTTCGGGGCGCGCCTGAGCCGGTGAAAATCCTGGGGGATGGGGAATTGTCGAAGAAATTGGCGGTCAAGGCCCATGCATTCAGCCAGAGTGCTCAGCGCAAAATTACGCAAGCGGGCGGCACGTGGGCGGTCATCGAGTAAAGATATGTTATCTGCGTTTGTTAATTCCTTCAAAGTAGAAGAACTGCGCAAACGACTCCTATTTACCTTTGGAGTCGTTTTTATATGTCGTTTGGTATGCATTGTGCCCACGCCGGGGGTTGACGCCACCCAGCTTCAAGCCTTAGTTCAGCATATTTCCAATCAAGTGGGTGGCGGGATTGTGGGCCTCGTGGATTTGTTCAGTGGCGGGGCCATGAGTAATTGTGCCATCGGCGCGTTGGGGATCATGCCGTATATTAGCGCGTCCATTATTTTACAGTTGATGACGGCTGTAACTCCGGCCTTGGAGCGTCTGGCCCGGGAAGGTGATGTGGGGCGCCAGAAGATCACCCAGTACACTCGCTATCTCACCGTGGTGATTTGTATTATCCAGGGCTATGCCATGGCGGTGGCTCTTCAAAATCCTTCGTACCTTTTTGGCCGGGACTTGGGTACGATCGTGAATATGGATTATGTCTGGGGTTTCCGTATCCTGACAGTGATTACCATGACAACGGGGACGATCATCATGATGTGGCTGGGTGAACAGATTACGCAGAGCGGGGTGGGTAATGGCATTTCCCTGATCATTACCATCAATATCATCAGCCGTTTGCCGGGTGCGGTGCAGGCGACCATCCGGATGTTCCGGCCGGTGGGCGGTGGCGAGGCTCAATTTTCCATATTCCATCTGGTCGGGCTGTTGCTGATGATGTTCCTGGTCGTTGCCGGAACCGTAGCCGTTACCCAGGCTGTGCGTAAAATTCCCATTCAATATGCCAAGCGCGTGATCGGCCGCAAAGTCTATGGCGGGCAAAGCACGTTTATGCCGTTGCGCGTGAATTATTCGGGGGTTATGCCGATTATCTTCGCGTCCGCAATTTTAATGTTTCCGGAGAAAATATTACAAATGCTGCCGGGTGAATTCTTTAAGCACATGGCCGCTTCGTTCGGTATGGATAAAGGGTTATATATGATATTGTACGCATTGATGATCCTGTTCTTTTCCTATTTCTGGGTGGCCACGGTCTTCAATCCGGTCCAGATCGCCGATGATTTGAAAAAGGCCGGTGGCTATGTGCCCGGTATCCGGCCCGGGACGTCAACCGCTGAATTCCTGGATCGCACCATGACGCGTCTCACGCTGGCTGGGGCCGTTTTCCTCACCATTATTGCCGTGATTCCATCAATTATGGCGCGTCAGTTTCATATTCCCTGGATAGTTGCGTCGTTTTTTGGAGGGACCAGTCTGCTGATTATTGTTGGGGTCATGCTGGATACCATGCGGCAGATTGAATCGCACCTGATCACCAGGCATTACGACGGGTTTTTGAAAAAAGGCCGGTTGCGGGGGAGACGCTGATGGGTATTGCGGCCATCATATTGCTCGGGGCGCCCGGGGCAGGCAAGGGAACGATTGCCGCGGCGATTGCCGCGGCCACTGATTACGCGCACTTTTCCACCGGTGATATGCTCCGTGAGGCGGTTAAGCAGGGCACGGAACTGGGGCGTGCCGCAGAGGCCTGCATGCAGCAGGGCAGTCTGGTGCCCGATGATGTGATCGTCAAGATGGTTATAAATCATTTGTGCCAGGGACCGGCGGATTGCCATTATATGTTTGACGGATTTCCCCGTACACTGGCGCAGGCCGAATTGCTGGATAGTCATTTTAAGAGCATCCAGGCCGTGCTCTCGTCCGTGTTTCTGCTTGAGGTGACCCGGGAGGTGGTGCTTGACCGGTTGACCGGCCGTCGTGTTTGCCGGAAATGCGGAGCTATTTTTCATATCCGCAACCTGCCGCCGAAACAGTCGGGTGTATGTGATGTTTGCGGCGGCGAACTGGTTCAGCGTCCGGATGATAAGCAGGAAACCATTATCAACCGGTTGGATGTGTTTCAACGGCAGACTGAGAATTTGATCGCTTATTACGACCGACAGGGAATTTTAGCACGGGTTGATTCGTCCCGCCAGAAAAACGAGATTGTGGCCGATATCCTGGCGATGCTGACGAAAATATTTTCGGGGAAAGTGTCACGCGTCTCCGGTGCGTCATGATTATTATTAAGAATCATGATGAGCTGGAAAAAATGCGGTTAGTGGGGCGGGTGACGGCGGTAATCTGTGATGCAGTGGTCCGGAACGTGGTCCCGGGAGTAAGCACGCAGGAAATAAATCACTGCGCGGTTGAGTTGATTAAACAGCGCGGCGCTAAAAGCGCGTTTTTGGGATATCGGGGATATCCGGGTGTGATATGTGTTTCCATAAACGAAGAAGTCGTTCATGGATTGCCGGGGCCAAGGCGTATTCAGCTGGGTGATATTGTCAGTCTGGATATCGGGGTGGTGATCGGCGGGTTTGTCGGGGATATGGCCACCACGATTATGGTGGGAGTGTCGGACTTGGAAATCATCCGGCTTGTGACCGTCACGCAACAGGCGTTGGCCGCGGGGATTCGGCAGGCGCGGGTTGGCAATCGGCTGTCGGATATCTCCGCTGCCATTGAACAGGTGGCGACGGAAGCAGGGTTTTCGGTGGTGCGTGATTTCGTTGGGCATGGCATCGGTCGAACCATGCATGAAGACCCGCAAATACCGAATTTCGGGCCTCCGGGACAAGGTCCTGTGCTCCGGGCGGGGATGACGCTGGCCATTGAGCCGATGATCAATATGGGCGGCTCCAGCGTGGATGTGCAAGAGGATCAGTGGACAGTGGTCACCCGGGACCGCCGCCCATCGGCTCATTTTGAGCATACGATTGCTGTTGGCGAATCTGAGGCGGAAATTCTGACCCGTGCGGTTGAAAAAAGAGATAATTAAACTGGACGCCACCATCATGGATGTGATAAAACCATCCGTTTTTATGTTGGTATTGGGGAATGGATACCGGATGGTGGCGGTTGGAAGGAAAGCGGGAGAGACCGGAGTTGCTTCGCTCAAGATAGGCGATCACGTCGTAGTGGAAGTGTCTCCGGGAGATTTGACAACGGGCCGGATCATTCAGTCATAAGGAAATGGAGCGGTGGCAGAAGAATGAAGGTGAGAAGTTCAGTCAAGCGTATTTGTGAACGGTGTAAAATTGTTCGGCGCCGGGGCGTAGTGTTCGTGATTTGCACCAATCCGCGCCACAAGCAGCGTCAAGGATAGGAGACAGGGATATGCCCAAGTTACTTGGTCTTGATATTCCGGGAAAAAAGCGGGTTGAATATTCGCTTCGATATATTTATGGAATCGACCTGTGCCGTGCTCAGGAAATTGTGAAAAAAGCCGGCATTGATCCGGTCAAGCGGGCTGATGACCTGACGGCGGAAGAGATGGCGCGGATTACGGCGATCCTTCAGGAGGGGTATGTGCTGGAAGGGGATCTGCGCCGTGAAGTGGCCCAGAATATTCGTCGCCTGATCAGCATCCAGTCATATCGCGGTATTCGGCATCGCAAGGGGTTGCCGGTGCGAGGACAGCGAACCCATACCAATGCCCGGACGCGCAAGGGAGTCCGGCGCACGGTAGGCGTGATTCGCGTCAAGGCAACACGGGAAGAGATGAAAAAATAAAAATAGTTCTGGCAACATATTAACGCGGTACGGATACGGATCGTGGATACACAGGATCGTTATTGTTGACTCGATCAATTGATAAGTATGGACGCCCGGGCCGCGTTAAGAAGGAAATATTCTCATGGCGAATGAAGAGAAGCAGGCAGATAAAGTGCCCGTAGCTCCTGCCCCGAAAAAGGAGCCGGTCAAAGGTGAGACTCCGGAAGCGCGCGAAAAGCCGCCGGTTGCCGATGCCAAGGGCGGGGCGACAGCCCAGAAAGTCGCGCCGGCCCGCGAAGATAAAACGGTGCGCCGCAAGGCGTTGCGCAGTGTATCCGTGGGCATTGTGCATATCAATGCGACGTTTAATAATACCCAGGTCACCATTACCGATTTAAAGGGGAATGTGCTGGCGTGGAGCAGTTCGGGCCGGATGGGATTCAAGGGCACCCGCAAAAGTACTGCCTATGCCGCTACGATCGTTGCCCAGGATGCAGCACGCCAGGTGTCGGCATACCGTGTGCAGGAGCTCGAAGTGCGGGTCCAGGGACCCGGCGCAGGGAGGGAATCGGCCATTCGGGCCCTGCAGGCCGCCGGGCTGACTATAACTTTGATTCGAGATGTAACGCCGATTCCGCATAATGGCTGTCGACCGAGAAAAAGACGGCGCGTTTAACCTAATGATTAAGATTATGGATAAGATCCGCCGTGTAGCGGTCTGATTCAATGGTATAGGAAAGGGTCAACGGCATGGGGAAATATAATGGGCCAGTATGTCGATTGTGTCGACGGGAAGGCATAAAGCTCTTCCTTAAGGGTGATCGCTGTAATATGGCGAAGTGCCCTATTGATACAGGTCGGCCGACACCGGGTATGCATGGGGCCCGGCGCTCAAAACCTTCGGATTATTCCCGCCAACTTCGGGAGAAACAGCGGCTAATGCGGCATTTCGGAATGCGGGATGGTCAGTTTAGATTGTTCTTTCAAAGAGCTTTGAGACGTCGTGGAGTTACCGGAGACCTCCTCCTGCAAATGCTTGAAATGCGGCTTGATAACCTGGTGTACCGCCTGGGCTTTGCGCCATCGCGATCGGCTGCCCGCCAGTTCGTCCTGCATCGTCATGTAATGGTGAACGGGCGTAATACCGATATTCCTTCTATGATCTTGAAAGCCGGGGACCGGATTGAGGTCAAGGATCGAAAACAAAGTCGTGCAACTGCCAAGCGGTGCTTGGATGCGGCGGAAGGAAAGACGCTATCTCCCTGGCTGGGATTGGACCGCCAAAATTTCAAAGGTGAAATCCTGCATGTTCCCATGCGGGACGAAATGACGCCATTAGTGAATGAACAACTTGTTGTCGAGTTGTGTTCGAAATAATAACAGGATGTTTGCCGGGGTATAACAGGATTCCATGAACTGGAAAGGACGTGACCGTCTTCTGGCCGCAAGTTCGTGGATCTCCGGTGAATCCATGTTGGAAGGGATAGACCCATGACAGTTAGGATTGGTAGGTTCGAAATGCCGAAGCGGGTCTTGAAAGATGAGGCCACAGCCACCAGCACATATGCAAAATTCACGGCGGAACCGTTTGAATCCGGTTATGGCCGGACGACAGGAAATTCTCTACGCCGTGTGCTGTTGTCGTCTATCGAAGGCGCTGCCATCTCATCGGTAAATATCGAGGGTGCATATCATGAATTTTGCGCGATTCCTGGCGTTGTCGAAGACGTCACCGACATTGTCCTCAATCTGAAGAAGGTGCTTCCTCGAATGTATTGCCGCGAGCCTCGGAAAATTAATCTCCGTGTTCAGGGGCCGGGCGAAGTTACGGCTGGTAATATTGAGACGGATCAGTTTGTGGAGGTGCTGAATCCGGCGCATTACATCGCAACGCTTAGCGAGGACGGCAAGTTAAACGCTCAGATAGAAGTCATGCTGGGGCGCGGATTCCGTGCCGCCGACTGGAGTAGCAAGAACGAACAGGATATTGGCATCATTCCAATCGACTGTATCTTTTCCCCCGTCCAACGGGTTAATTTTTCCGTTGAAAATGTCCGCGTAGGCCGCCGCACCGATTACGAAAAGCTGATCGTGGAGGTTTGGACGGATGAACGCATTACGCCGGATGATGCCATGATGCGTGCGGCTGTCATTCTGCGGCATCATTTGGACGTGTTTGTCAATTATGATGAAGATCTGCTTGAATTCGAGCAGAACGAGGAAATGATTGATCATGATCGCGAGGAGTTGCAAAAGAAGCTGGGTATGAGTGTGAATGAAATCGAGCTCAGTGTGCGTGCCGCCAATTGCCTGAATAATGCTAATATTCTCACGGTGGGAGAACTGGCCCAGAAAACAGAGGCGGAAATGCTCAAGTATCGCAATTTCGGGCGCAAGTCGTTGCGTGAGATTCAGGAGAAATTAAAAGGATTAGGGCTGTCACTGGGAGTAAAGTTTGAGCCGGGTGTGTTGAGTTCGCAGCCGGCCGCCGGCGCGGCGCCCTGAACCAGACATGGCAGTCCTGCATGGCCTGGATTGTTTGGAATTTTTGGATTTGGATAATTTGAATTTGTAACGCGAAACCGGTTGGAAAACAATATGCTTTCCGACCGGTGATGATGAATGAAAACGAAGTTTTCATGAATAGATCAAGTTAGGAAATAGCCATGCGGCACAGGAAGGTATCAACAACATTTGGAAGGTCCACGGCCCATCGGAAAGCGATGCTGGCCAGTCTTGTCTGTAGTCTGATTGTCGAGAAACGTATCACAACTACGCTGACAAAAGCAAAAGCCATGCGGCAACTGGCTGAAAAAATGGTCACGCTGGCCAAGCGCGGTACCCTTGCCACCCGGTGTCGGGCCGTGTCTGTCTTGCATCGGAAAGACGTGGTCAAAATGCTTTTTTCCGATATCGCTCCCCAGTGCCAGGATCGGAATGGGGGGTATACCCGGATCGTTAAACTTGCAGGTTGCCGAAGTGATGGTGCCACCCTGGCGATCGTTGAGTGGATCAGTATCCGTGCGGTGGATAAGAAAAAAAAGCCGGCCGCCAAAGACGAAAAGAAGAATGAACCGGCCGCGTCCGCCGCCGGCTGATCCCGCGCCTGCGCCTGTTGGTTCAGATTGCTTGCTTATATACGGTTGTCCATTCATCAAAATCTTTGGCTTGTCCGCCGTAGCTACCTGAGTGAAAGTGGCTTGCGGTTTGCGGCGTGTTAGTGAGGTGATTTATGCCGTCATTTACGTATGTGGTGTCCGATGCTCAAGGGAAGGAATCCTCCGGCCGCCTGGACGCGGTGAATCGCATTGCCGCGCTTGCTAAACTCAAGGAAATGGGGTTGTTCCCTTCCAGCGTTGAGGAAGTGACTGTCAGGACAAGCAAACGCACCACAGGTACTCAGCAGGGCGCCGTGCCGAAAGAGGCTCAATCCCGGCTAAACATCAAGTTGTCTATACCGCATTTATTCGGTATTCGTATCAAAAAAAAGCAATTAATGGTGTTTACGCGTCAGTTGGCCACCTTGATTGACGCGGGTGTCCCGCTTCTTAGGGCGCTTCAAATTCTGCAGAAACAGGAAAGAAATTCAGGTCTTAAGCATGTCGTGGGGGAATTGAGCAATACGGTGGAGGGTGGCGGTACGTTTGCCGAAGCGTTGAACCAGCACCCCAAAATTTTTGACAAGCTGTTTGTCAACATGGTCCGGGCTGGAGAAATTGGCGGGGTGCTTGAAGTCACGCTGAACCGGCTGGCGGAATTCATCGAGAAAGCCGAGAAGATCAAGACGACCATCCGGGGGGCCATGGTGTATCCAATCATTGTGGCAATTACCGCTGTGGGTATTATGGCGTTCCTGATGATCAAAATTATTCCACAGTTCACGGAAATCTTCGCGAGCCTGTTAAAAGGTGCGGAATTACCGCAGATCACCCAGTTTGTTGTCAACGTCAGCGATATGTTTATCCATCGGACGCCGATGGTGGTTGGAGTGGTGGTGGCTTTGGTGGTTTTAATCAACTTGATCGGACGAACCCGTGTCGGCCGGTATTATCTCGATTTACTGAAACTTAAAATTCCCGTGATCGGCGGGTTGATCTTGAAGATCGGGGTTTCACGGTTTTCGCGCACGTTAGGGACCTTGATGACGTCTGGCGTGCAGATTCTGCAGGCATTGACGATTGTCCGGGATACGGCCGGCAATGAGGTCGTGGCACGCGCGGTCCAGTCGGTTCACGATAGCGTGAAGGAAGGTGAAACCGTTGCCGCGCCAATGGAAGATTCCGGCGCGTTTCCCTCGATGGTCGTCAGCATGGTCACCGTTGGTGAAGAGACCGGCCGGCTTCCGGAGATGCTGGTAAAAATTGCGGACAACTACGATACCGAGGTGGATGCCGCAGTGGAAGGCCTCACGTCCATCATCGAACCGGTCCTGATTATTTTTCTGGCGGTGGTGGTCGGCACGATTGTGGTGGCCATGTTCATGCCGCTGATCGGCATTATTCAGAATATCCAGACGTAAGAACTGGCGGAGGTCGGTTTTACTGCGATTTCCGTCCTTCTGAGCATTCTATCATTTCTAATGCGCAAGCTCTCGGTATCGTTTTTTCTTCGGCCGGATGTGACGCGGATCAGCCGGGAACTTCTGGGCAAAATCCTGCTTACGCGTATTGGTCACGGACCGGTAACCGGTGGCGTCATCGTGGAGACCGAAGCCTACAGCGGTGTCGCGGACCGGGCCTCGCATGCCTATGGTAATCGCCGGACGAAACGGACGGAAGTCATGTTTCGATGCGGAGGGATAGCTTATATCTATCTGTGCTACGGCATCCATTCCCTGTTTAATATCATTACCAACGAGAAAGACATTCCGGACGCCGTGCTTATTCGGGCAATTCAGCCGGTCCATGGGATTCAGGTCATGCTGAAGCGGCGTCGCAAAACCGGTCTGAACCATTTGCTCACGGCCGGTCCCGGGGTCTTGTCCCAGGCGCTGGGCATTGGTTTGAACCATAACGGGATCAGCGTGACGGGGAATATCATCTGGCTGGAATCGGGAATCCGGATTCAGCCGGCGCAGATTGCCTCCGGCCCGCGCATCGGAATCCAGTATGCGGGGGAGGATGCCCGGCGTTCCTGGCGCTTCTGGGTGCGGGATAGTGAGTGGGTCAGACGGGTGCCATAACTTGAGGTCTGGTAATTTCCCGCCGGAGGCGGGTCAGCCTCGGGCTGATAATCCGTACGGTCACCACGCGTAGAACGCGGGGCCGCCTCTCTGGCGGAAAAGCCCGATTACGCTGCATGCACCGGGGCTTAATTCAGCGTAACCGAACCGTACCCTCCGTTAATGCACGGATATTGAATGCTCCGTGTCATGCTTACTCGTCCGTTCTGATCACGCGAGGGGTTTTGCCGGTGATGGATTTAAACGCGTCGTAGAAGCGACTCAGGGTCAGGAAACCGCAATCCATGGCAATCTGGATGATGGGAGCATTTGAATCACGCAGTAGACGCAGTGCCGCCTGAATCCGGACCCGCGTTACGTAATCGATCAAAGTACAACCGGCCACTTTCAGGAAGATGGCGTGGAAATGACTGCGGCTCATGCAGGCCATCCTGGCCATCCGTTCGACGGTAACTTTTTCCATGAAGTGAGCATCGAGAAACTCCAGCACGCGGCCCATGCTCTCCTCGCGATAAGGGGTCCATTTTTTCAGGCTGGTCTTGGCTCCTACGGCCGGTTCGCGCATTATATGGAGAAAAATGTTTTGAAGCAAAAGCCGGGCGGCTGTCTGGTAGCCGGGTTTTTTACCGCAGAATTCTTTCATCATCTCTACGGTGAGCGATAGGATGCGAAGCGCTGTCTTCTTCTGGAGCGGTAAAGGATTACGGCCGCTGTGGGCCAAGTCAATCACGTGTTGTAGGGTTAGGTGCGTCTCCCGGTCACCGAACGTTTCCGGGGGGAACATGAAGTTGGGAACCATAATCACATATCCGCCGGCCGATGTCCCGGAGTTGCCGGAACAGTAATGCGGCATGCCTGCTGGAAAGCAAAATACATCGGCGCGATGTTGGTGAATCTCTCTGCGTCCCGCAAACTGAGTTCCGTTCCCATCCGTACATACGAAGAACTCGTGGATATCATGGATATGACCTGCCTTGGCTGATTGTTCGCCAGTGTGTGCCTCAAAACAGTGAAAGGGTGTGAAGGTGGAATTCATAATAGACTATAGCGGATATTTCCGGTGATATCTTCGAAATAACCGTAATTGTAACAGTGTCCAGTCAGATAAAACAGGAAAAAATACGGACTCTACCGGAGGATAAAAACATGGGGATGAGGCAGAATATTGGCCTGATATTTTGAGAATGCCGGCTTGGTTGCGCCATGGTGGTCGGGGGGGGGGCAATATGCGAAAAATGAATGTCGTTCTGGTTGGATGCGGGGGCATCAGTAATTCCTGGCTCGGTGCTGTTAAGCATCGCGAGGATATTAAGATTGTCGGATTAGTGGACCTCAACCGGGAATCTGCCGATAAACGTGCCGTTGAACACGGGTTGGTGGGTATGGAAACGGGCACGGATATCAATGCCATGCTCAAGAAGATCCGGCCGGATGCTGTTTTTGACTGCACCGTGCCGGAAGCCCATGTGACAGTCACTACCACGGCCCTGCGGCATGGTTGCCATGTGCTGGGCGAAAAACCGCTGGCTGATACCATGCCTAATGCCCGCAAGATGGCGTCCGCGGCCAAGCAAGCCGGTAAAATCTACGCCGTCATGCAAAATCGGCGCTACATGGAAAATATCCAGGCCCTGCGTCGTTTTCTGGACAGCGGTGCCATCGGCCGTGTTACGACAGTTCACTGCGACTTTTTCATTGGCGCCCATTTCGGCGGGTTCCGGGATCACATGCAGCATGTGCTCCTGCTCGACATGGCCATCCACACGTTTGACCAGGCTCGCTTCCTTACGCGAGCGGACGCGCTGACGGCGCTTGCCAGTGAATGGAATCCGCCCGGTTCCTGGTATGACCACGATGCTTCTGCCGTCGCGATATTCGAGATGACCAACAAGATAGTCTACTGTTACCGGGGCAGCTGGTGTGCCGAAGGGCTCAATACGTCGTGGGAAGCCGCCTGGCGAATTATTGGAGCAAAGGGATCCGTTACATGGGATGGCGCGCATGTGTTCCAGGCCCAGGTGGTGACGGGCCAAACCAGATTAACACGTCAAAGCCAGGATATGCAAGTGCCCTATGACCATGATCGAACGACCGGTATTCCCGCCGGACATGCCGGCTGTATTGATGAATTTATCCGCGGTGTCCGGACAGGTGTAGTGCCGCAGACGGTGTGCACGGACAATATCAAGAGCTTGGCTATGGTGCATGCCGCGGTGGCGAGTGCCGCTGCTGGCAAGAAAGTGATATGTGCATAACTCAGTAATTACGCGGATGAGCATGGACCATGCTGGGGGAACAACCAGCGAAATGCGCCGCGTGGGGTCACGCGGCCTACAAATTCCTTGTTTTTTGTAGGCCCACTCACCGAGTGGGCGCGATTTTAGACCATTTCGCAGAAGTCTATATAATGATATATGTAAGGAGATGGTAAATATGATTAACAAGCGCGCGGATCGTAAGCCGAATATTCGTATTGGAACGCTCGTCAGCGCGGGTATGAAGGCGCCCGTATATATTCGCCAGATTCTACCGCATGGGTTCGAGTCGTTCAGTCTAACTTTTTGGCAGACGACCAAAGGCATTAACTGGAAAAAACTGGCCGGTGAGGTAAATGAAGTTCTGGCCGGCAGTGGCGCGGTGATTTCATCGCTGGGCGTGTTTGGCAATCCTCTCGAAACAGCACCGAAGGATAGAGAGACACTGCAGGGATTGAAAGAAGCCATTGATAACGCGCACCTGTTTGGCTGTGATATTGTCGCGGGGTTCACCGGCCGTCTGCGCAACCGGCCGATTGATGAGAGCCTGCCGCGCTTCAAGCAGGTCTGGACACCGCTCGCTAAGCGGGCGCAGGACAAGGGGGTTAGGATTGCGTTCGAGAACTGTGACATGGGGGGCAACTGGCAGACCGGTGACTGGAATATCGCCCACAATCCGGTGGCGTGGGAAATGATGTTCCATGCCGTGCCGTTCGATAATCTCGGCTTGGAATGGGAACCGTGCCATCAAATGGTCAATCTGATCGACCCCATGCCGCAACTGCGGGAATGGGTAAATAAAATTTTTCACCTGCACGGCAAGGATGCCACAATCTATTGGGATCGCGTTCGGAAGTATGGTATTCGCACCTCGGTTCACGAGGATATTGCGCGCAAAACCGGTTCGCAGGGGACACAGCCGTTTGCATATCACCGGACACCGGGTTTTGGCGACAGCAATTGGACCGCGATCATCTCCGAATTGCGTATGGCTGGATTCAAGGGGTCAATTGATATTGAAGGCTGGCATGATCCGGTTATGAAGGGCGAATTGGAAATGAGCGGACAGGTGGCCGCGCTCAAGTACCTGCAGCAGTGCCGTGGTGCTTTTGTCCCAAATCCGCGGGTTTAACATAACCACCACGCGAATAATACCGGTAGTCATTTGCATTGATCTGATCGCCAGGCCCACAATGCTATGGCTGCTGCCGTTGCCGCATTGAGCGATTCAACCTGATTCGACAGGGGAATGGCAACGCGGATGGCGCGTTCCCTGATTTCAGCGGGCAGTCCCTGGCCTTCCATGCCGGCCACCAGTCCATAGCAACGGGGACGTTTGATCTGATCCAGGGGGACGCCGCCTGGATCCAGCGCAAATAAAGGAGTGGTTCCATCTGGCGCCAGGTCTTTCAGCAACGGTCCGAATTCCATGCGGATTTTCCATATTGCCCCGGCGGAAGCACGGACCGCCTTGGGCAGGAATGGACAGGCCGCGTCATGAAGCATAACTACGCGCGCGGCGCCCAGTCCGGCGGCCGCGCGAATTACTGCGCCTACGTTCTCCGGATCGCCAAAGGGAATAAACAGCGTGCATCCGTCCGGCCAGGGCGTCTGCCGGTCGAATGCGGTGATATCCGGCCGGCGCAAGGTTACCAGGGGCCCTTGGGTACCCATGACATTGACTTCCTGAAAGCGTTCTCGGGAGAGGACGATGCGGTGGCAGGTGGTAATTTCCGGCGGGGGCGGAGGCATGTCCGGTGTCCCGATCCAGGCGGTAATATCGACCGCCGGGTCTTGGATGAGTTCCGCCAGCAGTTTGGGACCGCCCGCCAGGAATTTTCCGGATTTCCGGATGCCTTTGGATGTCTGCAGGCCCATCAGCTTTTTAAAGATTGCATTCTCACCGCTGATAATGATCGGCGGCCGGGTTTGACGAGGAGGCCTGCAATGGCGGGACGGTGTCATATCCTTTTAATGATTTCTGCTTCCGATCGGACTAGACAGTCATGGATGGAAGCCGCGTCAGATGCTTCTCTGACTTTCTGCAGTAGCTTGGTCTTGATGCACATCATACAAATACGGGCCAGAACGTGCAGATGGATTTTGTCATCCTGACAGCAGACGAGGAAAAACAGGTCGGTGGTATTGCCGTCGGGCGCGCCAAAGGGCAGGGGATGGAGGGCTCGTCCCAGCACGATGAAGGAATCCTCGAACATATAGGGTTCGTGGTGGCGTGGATGCAGAAGGGCAATGCCGTTCGGTAATGCCGTGGAACACATGCGTTCGCGTTCCTGCAGACTTTGCAACAGGTCGGGTGGTGACATAACCCGTCCGGTTTGGTCAGCCAACGCGACCATGTAGTGCAAGAGCGAGGGTTTGGTTCGCGCGGATAAGGCCGCTTGAACATATTCTTTCCTGACCAATTCAGTGATGATGGCATGCTGTTGGGAGAGGTCGTGAGCCTTGGCAGATGTAACTTTATGGTAGGCTGTCAGCCGTTTTCCCGATAGGCCGAGAATCCGTTGGGAGGCCCAGGCATCAATATCTTTCTTCCGGAAGACCATCCGCCCCCCCTTCTTTTCAAAGGGGATTTCCTGCCGGTGGACCAATGCTTCCACGTCCGGCTGGGCCAGATGCAGGTAATTGCAGACTTCCACCAGGTTAAAGGTGTGATACGACATGCCATGCTCCGTAATTATCAGTTCACTATACAGAGGTTATTGGATCTCAGTGTCATGCTGATGGAAACACGTCAGACGGGTTCTGTCAATATCGAAGCGGATTTTAAAGTAATCATCCGCGCGGGCTTAGGCGCGGATTTATGGTATCACATAAGACTTTTCCTGAGCCCCATTGTATGCTAAAAATTTACAGGTGTAAAAGCAGGAAAAAAAAATCATCATGCCGATTCGGGAATATCAGGCGAAAGATCCGGGTAAGGGCTGTGCGGCCTGCCGCCGGCCTTTTGAACAGCTTGAGCGTATGGATCAACAGCCCCGGGACAGATGCCCGCAGTGCGGGGCGCCGGTCATACGCTTGATATCCGCGCCCGTGCCCGGCGCGTCCCGAACCGGACTTGACGACCGGGCCAAGTCAGCCGGTTTTCATAAGCTGAAAAAACTCGGCCGCGGCGAGTACGAAAAGCAATACTGAGATTTTACCCTTCTTCGCCAGAAAGCCCTGTGACTCCCGCCTGCAACGCTGTGCGTAGCACTGCGGGCAGGTGCCACAGGGATGAAGGGCGTTCTTGGCTCGCTCTGATGCTTCGGAACGAGCTTCGCAGGGTTCCGTAAAGATGCCCCGCGGCTTGCCACGGGGTGCTTCACTTTTGAAAAATCCAAACGTCCAATGCAAAGGAGACCAACGACACATGCTGGCAAATAGGCCTGATCTTGACTGGTTTATCCGCGCCCGCTTCGGGCTTTTTGTCCATTACGGATTGTACAGCATCCTTGGACGCGGCGAGTGGGTAATGAATCGCGAGCGGCTGACGCACGCAGATATGGAAGCCCTGGCGCAACGTTTCAATCCATGCCATTTTGACGCCGAGCGTATTTGTGACCTGGCGGTCAACGCCGGCATGCGCTACGTCAACCTGACCACGATGCATCATGACGGGTTTCGCCTGTACGATACGGCTCTCTCTGATTTTAATGCCAAGCGCTATTGCGGCCGTGATCTGGTTGAGGAATTTGTGACTGCCGCCCGCGCCCGGGACTTGAAGATAGCACTCTATCACAGTCTCAATAATGGGTATGACCGGCCTGACGCGGTGGATGCGCTGGAGAGCGCAGACGCATACGAGGCATTCATCGCCGCCACCTTGGCGCGGATCAAAGAACTGGTGACCCGATTTAATCCCATTGATGTCATGTGGTACGATGGCTGGTGGCCGTTCAATGCGGACAAGTGGCGGGCTGAGCAGATGAATACCATGGTCAGGGAGATTCAGCCGCATATTCTGTTAAACGGCCGCAATGGCATGGCCGGCGATTTCGGCACGCCTGAAGGTCACCTGACCGCCCCTGTTCCGTGGCGGCCTTGGGAAGGTTGTATCACTGCCAACGATCATTGGGGCTATCATCGGGGAGACAATAACTGGAAAAGTCCGGCTGAGGTCGTGGGGCTTCTGGCAGCGGCGGCTTCGAGCAAAGGCAACCTCCTGTTTAATATCGGGCCGCAAGCCGACGGGTCCGTGCCTGAAGCGTCAGCGCGGATTCTCGATGCTGTGGGCGATTGGATGCGTCGCAACGGCGAATGTATCTTCGATACCGATATATTCACCTGTGGCTTGATGAGTCGCGAAGGTCATAATGGCGACTGGAGTCATAATGGCCCTTTTACGCTGAAAGGCCAGAGCTTGTACCAGCTGGTGCGCTACTGGCCGGGATCAATGCTGGTGGTGGCTGGTCTGAACACCAGGGTCAACCAGGTGACTTTGCTGGGTAATGATCGGCAAATCGAATTCACCCAGGAGCAGGACAAGGTCACGGTAACCGGACTGCCCGTAACTGCGCCGGACCCAATCTGTCCGGTATTACGGTTCGACTGCGCGGCTGTGCCTGAAATGTATCTCACCGGCGGCATGCGGGTTCCCAAGGCGCCGCACCCGCCTTATGATCCCTGCCAATCCGACATTCAATGAGCAGTACCCGCTCTGCATGGAGGGCTACCGGTCTTTGGGAAGGCAGGCACAGGTCAGGAGCTTGAAAATACCACCCCAAGATAGATCAATCCCGCGCAAACGGCCGGGAATCGTGTCCGCGGATATCAGGTTTTTTTGTTGAGGTTCAGGTGATGATGACGGCGGTCAGGTTGTCGGAACCAAAGTGGGGATTGAGTGTCCCCGTTTCCGGGTCCAGGAGCTTGGTCAGGTAGGCTTCGATTTTGCGTTCGTATTCCGTTTCCCGTTCGACATCATTCATCCACTGGCGCGCGGTACTGAGGCTGTGTTCCCCGGATTCGGCTTCCTTGGTGCTGGGGAAGCGGTCCGTTGCTTCCGCGGCAATGAATTGCTTCAATACGCGAGTGAATTCAATGTTTTTCAGCACATCCGGCGGCAGCCATTTTTCAGTCTGGCTGGCCAGCGAGGTCTTGATATCCAGCAGTTCGTTTTCGTTCAAATCAGCCAGGTCGTTGATCTGGTGGCCTTTGAGCATTTCCAGGCCAACGAGGCCGGTGCTGAAGATATCGGATTGAATCAGGCCGGGTTCCCGGTGATGGATTTCCGGCGCCATGTATAAGGGACTGCCAAGCAGAATATTCACCCGTTCCCCGATGCGGGCCGCCCGTCCGAAGTCCACGAGTTT
The DNA here is from genome assembly GCA_964418925.1 of uncultured Verrucomicrobiota bacterium. GTDB lineage: Bacteria > Verrucomicrobiota > Kiritimatiellia > JAAZAB01 > JAAZAB01 > CAYQNY01. Next base: position 6,310 of record CAYQNY010000005.1, on the reverse strand, counting down.
TACCGTACCCTCGATATCCACCATGATATTGGTCGGCTTGATGTCGCCATGGATGAAGCCGTTATCGTGCAGAACAGTAAGGCCGTGAAGCACATTGCGTAGAATGTAAAGCGCGGCGCCCGGCTGGAAACTGAGCCGATTCCCGTCTCGCCGGAAGATGGTGGTGAAAAAATCCGTCCATTCCTCGTCAGTACAGCGTTGCCGCGCGATGTCCAGGTGTTTTCCGTCCAGGAGAAACTGCAGATCCACGCCGTCCACCGCTTGCATCAGCATATACCCGATGCCGTTGCATTCTTCATAGAAATCCCGCGACACCAGGTTGCTGTTGTTGATCGGCTGCAGCAGGGAGACCTGCTTGGCGATGCGCCCCATGTCGGTCCAATACTTGGCGGCGCTGGAATAGATGCTCGGATTGAACATCTTGACCGCATGATGGGTAATACATCCCCGCGCGCCGTGCCGACTCACGAGAAACACCACGCCCTGGCGGCCATGCCCGAGTTCCTTGATGAATTGATACGATACGGGGTATGGAATCGACCGGGAGTGGATCAGTGCCCGGTAGTTATTCACCAGTTCGGTGAATTTGGGATCCGCCGGCGATTGTTGCGTCTCGGGCGTCTTGGCTGGCGCTGGCCGTGGAACCGACGAATCCAGCACCACGGTTTCCAATAAGTCCATAGGGTTCATAGCTTCTCTTTATTCATATCCCTGGCATTTGTCAAATTATATATTTTCTTATGTTTACGGGGTAACCCCGCTCGCTTCCTGCGTATGCGTGCTATGGGCATTGCCGTGGGGATGGACAAACTTGTAACCATAATCTATTATTAACAATGGATTCAGGCCAGTTCTTTTCCTGGCTTAAAAAGCATGCTTGGATCAATGGTTTTTTCTATGAAAGGTGAACAATGAAAAAGCAGGCGCAGACATCAGCCAACAAGGTGGAAGTGGCGGCCATTTATTTTCCCAGTTGGCATCCGGATAATCACTATCAGTCCTGGTATGGAAAAGATTTTTGCGAATGGGAATTGGTCAGGACGGCGCGCCCGCTGTTTGACGGCCATCATCAACCCAAGGTTCCCACTTGGGGCTATTTTGATGAAAGCGATCCCCGCTGGGCGGAACGGCAGATTGATCTGGCCGCGGATCATGGGGTCACCACGTTCCTGTTCGACTGGTACTGGTATAGCGGCGTGCGGTTTCTGGATGCCGCCCTTGAGCAAGGCTTTTTAAGGGCTGCCAACCGGGAGCGGCTGAAGTTTGCCGTTATGTGGGCCAATCATAACTGGTGGAATTGGCCGGCGGTGAGCGGTGTGCCCGGCATGCCGGGGGCGGCCGGCGGCAAAACCACCATCTGGCTGTATAACCGGCACTGGCTGGAAGATTTGGATCGCATGGTGGATTATTGCTGTCAGCACTACTTCTCGCAGTCGAATTACTGGCTGGTGGATGGTAAACCCCATTTTGTGATTTATGATGTGACCGGATTTGCGCATCAATTGGGAGGGGTAGGGCCGGCCCGGGCGGCGCTGGAGCGGATGGATGCGCGGGCGCAATCCCATGGGCTGCCGGGGCTGGATTTCTCAACGAACATTACCGGCAATGATAATATGTATTGCTGCGGATGGGAGCGGGTGCCGCAGATTGCCGCTATGGGGTTTAAAAGTGTCTTCATGTATAATATCGTGCGGACGCCTGCCTACGACACCTTGCCCAATGATCGTCCGCTTGTGTCTTATGATGACGTGATCCAATCGCATTGTTATTGCTGGGATCAGATTGAGAAACAGGGCTTACCGCATCATCCGGTTGCAACCATGGGATGTGATGTCACTCCCCGCTGGCATCGCGGCGTGACCCTGCCGATGGATTTCAAAGCCTTGGGTTATGAGCCGATTATTGTCGGCAATACCCCCGAAAAATTCGGCCGCCTATGCCGACTGGCCTATCAGCAGGCGTTGAATAATAAAGGAACTCCCCGCGCCATGTATATCAATGCCTGGAATGAATGGACGGAGGGCATGTATTTACTGCCGGAAGAACAGTATGGTACGGCTTACCTGGAAGCCTTGCGGCAGGCCTTGACGTGAGACGTAAGAGCACGTATAAGGTGTCCGTATAAACCGGATCTCAAAAAAATCTCAATTAAGCATGATGTTTGCATTTGGCAGAAATCATTGCGTTTAACATTAAGGAGGTTTCATGGACCGGGCAAAATGGTTTTCGGAAGCGCGTTTCGGTATGTTTATTCATTGGGGAATTTATTCCCTGCTGGGGCGGGGCGAATGGGTCATGTTTCATGAAAATATACCCACCGGGGAATACGACCGCCTGGCCTGGCAATTCAAGCCGAACCGCTTTGATCCGGAGGCATGGGTGGCGCTGGCCCAGGAAGCGGGCATGAAGTATATGGTGCATACCACCAAGCATCATGACGGCTTTTGCATGTTTGACAGCCGCGAGACAAATTTTAGCTCCATGAAAACGGCTGCCAAACGCGATATTATTGCCGACTATGTCAAGGCTTGTCATCGCGCGCGCATGAAAGTGGGACTTTATTTTTCATTGCCGGACTGGCAGTGGCCGGTGTTCTTTAAGGGGCCGGAAAAACACGCGCGCGCCTGGGCTGATTTTCGTGAATTTATTCATGCCCAGGTGCGGGAATTATGCACTAATTATGGCAAAATTGATCTGTTATGGTTTGATTCCATGACGCCGCGGGGGCGCAAGGCCCCTTATACCGCGCAAGATTGGGGCGCCGCAAAACTGGTGGCGATGATCCGAAAACTGCAACCCCATATCCTGATTAATAATCGGACAGGATTGCCCTGCGACTTTGACACGGCTGAACAGCATTGTACCGCCTCCCAACCGGGCCGATTGTGGGAGGCGTGCATGACGATGAACATGCATTGGGGCTATTTCAATACCGATTTTTTGTGGAAACATCCCAAAACGCTGATTCATAATTTGACGGGTTGCGCGAGTTCGGCGGGTAATTATCTTCTCAATGTCGGTCCCAGGCCTGACGGAACGATTCCTCCGGAATCGGTGCGGCGGCTTAAGGAAATGGGCCGCTGGATGCAGGTTAATGGGGCCTCCATTTACGGGTCGCAAAGAGCGCCTTGGAATTCCGGTACGGCCGGTGTGGTGACGCGCCAAGGAAAGCAGGATTATTTAATTGTCCATTGGTGGCCGGGCCGGGAACTGGTCCTGCCGTTTATTCCCCGGGGGATATGTGCGGCGCGTATTCTATCAACCGGGCAAAAGGTCAAACTTGAACGGAGAAATTCCCGGCTGATCCTGAGCGGTTTGCCGGCCAAAGCGCCGGACGTGTTGAGCACGGTGATTGTCATGGAGCGCTAGAAACTATGTAGCCAACCAGGAGATTTAACCATGAAAGTGTATATTCATACGGATATAGAGGGCGTGGCGGGATGGGCGTCGTTTGAAGACCGGGCGACAGCCACTGTTGAAAACTATGAACATCGCCTGCGTATGTACCGTCTGCTGACCGGCGAAGTCAATGCCGCCATCCGGGCGGCCAAAGATTGCGGCGCGGATGTTATTTATGTGAATGACAGCCATGGCTCCGCCTATAATATCCTCTTTGAAGAACTGGAGGAAGGCTGTGAAATTATTCATGGTCGCGGCGGACATTTCCCGGCCTGGCTGCCCTCGCTGGATAAAACCTTTGATGCCATGATATTGGTGGGTCAGCATGCCATGGGGGGCGAATTGGATGGTATCTGCCCGCATTCCAAATGGGAGGTCAATGGCGGGGATATCTATATGAGCGAAGCCGCCATGGCCATGGCCCTGGCAGGTGACCTGGGAATCCCCACCGTGTTTGTGAGCGGGGACCAGGTTATTACCGCTGAAGTTCAGGCCAAGAACCCGCAGATTCGAATGGCTGTGGTCAAGCACGCGTATGGACCCTTTGTCTGCCGGTCGGTACTGCCGCGCCGGGCGCAGAAAATGATCTTTGACGGGGTTAAATCAGGGCTTGAACAGCGGCATGCCATTCCCCCCTACCAGGTCCCAGGCCCTTTAACGCTTAATCTGCTCGATAGTCCGCAGCGGCATATTCCGCCGCTGAAACCGCTCCTGAAAAAGCCGGTCCATGGACAGACAATCACTGAGGTGTTTGAAAAAGCGGTGAACGCGTTTCCCTGGAATGCCTATGGCCGGAAAATCATGGATTATTACGCCTACCCGGGTAATCTGTCGGGCCGCAAACCCCAGCCGGCATCGGGTAAGCAATCATGAATGTGCGTATAAAAGGAGACCCAGATCATGTATCGTCAACCGCGCATAATATTTAATGATGACAGCGATATTTTGGCTCGCTATGTTCCGCGTCCGCATGGGCCTGATAAGGTTTATACCGCCGTTGACTATCTGAAAAAGACCCCGGTCGATATGCTGTGCTGGTGCGTGGCTGCCCAAATGGCCTATTCTTATCCCTCCCGGGTGGTGGAAAATTCCTTCGAAATCCTGACCAGGCTGGCTCGGCGAGATCCGGGCGTCTATCGCCGGCAGGATAAAAATTTAATGCTGTCACTCTACCGGCAGGGGATTGATTATCTGCCGCTCTTGATTCAGCGCGCGCATCATCATCGGAAAGCGTTCATTGCCAGTTTCCGGATGAATGATACCCATCACAAATCCACTCCCGATGGTCCAGGCACCACGGCCTTCTGGAAGGATCGGCAGTCATATCGATTGTGGGGGGTTGCGGATGCAAAATCCTATTATAATGCGGCGTTGGATTATTCGTATCCGGAGGTCAGGCAACACTATGCGGATATGATTAAAGAAGTGGTGGAACGCTATGATATCGACGGCATTGAATTGGATTTTTCCCGAACGTCTTATCTTTTTCAGCCTGATGAGGCCTGGCATAAGCGCCGGATTCTGACCCGTTTTATTCGGGAAATCCGGAACATGGTTCGCCGCGTTGCAGCCCGTAAAGGCCGGCGCATGCTGATCTTGATCCGAACGCTTTTTTCCAAGGCGGAGCTGGATCGGTTTGGCATGGATCTTGAAACATGGATACAGGCCAAATTGATGGATATCCTGGTGCTGACTAACCTGACCAATAATTACAATTGCGCGGTGTCACCCTGGTTGGAACAGTGTCATAAAAAAGGCATCCGTCTTTATCCCGCTGTCGAAGCAACCCCGGCTCTTTTTGATAAGGATCGTCATTCTGTCCTTCCCAATAATCCTTTGGCACCCGCCCATAACTATGGTCCTCCCCGCAATAATATCGAGCTGTTATTAAAGCAATTCCGCGGCATGACCCAGAATTATCTGGCGCAAGGGGTGGATGGGATTTATTTGTTTAATTACCGTTGTATTTATCAGGAGAAGAGCAAGTGCCGCGCTGATACCCCGGAGAAATTCAACCGGCTGACCTCCCTGTTGTTTCAAATGGGGAGTGCGCCGGTTCTGCGCCCGACCGCCAAGCAATATCTCTTCTGGTCCGACCTGCCGCTCTATGCCGAATCCGGTCGCCCGCCCCAGTATCATCAGACAATCCGTTTTTTCCTGCGCGATCCTGCCCTCCGTGCGCGGCGGACGAAAGTCACTATTCGATTCCGGCAAATAGCCATGCGTAATCCGCATGCCTCCGGAGAATACCGGCAGAATCCATTCGTTCCCAGGGGGTGGATGACGTATTTGCTTAATGGAAAAGCCGTAGCGGCGAATCATATTCGCGTCCGGCGTCAGCCGGAAGGCCGCATTGAATCCGGATTTGTTCTGGGGAAACATGCACTGGTTATGCTTGAAGTCTCCGTCGGCAGTCTTAAAGTCGGGGAAAACCAGTTGGCCTTTCATGTTCCCCGGTCCCCGCACGACCGTGATCCCTATATCTATATCTATCAACTGGAAGTGGATATCACGCCGCGCCGTTAATGACCGGGTATTCACGGCTGTTTGGGCCGGGAGCATATGGCTTTTCGGGAATGATGAATTGGTCGTTCAGCTGTTTGTGCCGCCATGGTCGGCGCAGATTGTTATTAGCGGGGAGCGGAAAGCGCAGGCTGGTAAGGCGGTCTTGGCATAATCCGTCCGAATGCTTGTGGCTTGACCGCGAAGCATTGCAGGTGAATGACGGAGGAGTGAATGATATTTTCGTACTCTTGCACTTACTCTTACACCCAAATCTCTGATGCGTGCAGACCGCTTGGCGATGCAGTATGTATAAACAGACTCAGACCCACAGCTTTTGCGGAAGACCCTAAATACTCGACAGTCAAAAGTTCTCAGGGGGTTGCCAGCCATTAAAGGCCGGCATCCC
>CAYQNY010000004.1:0-42259 GCA_964418925.1 uncultured Verrucomicrobiota bacterium | reverse complement strand
TTTGCGAACCAAATTCGAAACACTCGAAGCATAAAAACAGACGAAGAAGTAGACAGTCATCATAGGAGTAGAAATATGAAGAGGTATCTTGGCATGTCGGTGTTGATGGCCATTTTGGTGGCGGGTGTTGCTGGAGCTCAGGATAAGGTGGTGATCACTGTCAAAACGATGCCTCCGTCAGTCGTGAAGACAGTGCCCCGCGCGGGCGATACAGGAGTTGATCCAGCTCTCAAGGAGATCACTGTTACGTTCAGCAAAGACATGATGACGAAAGAGATGTGGTCATGGTGCAGCCAATCTCCCGAGACCTTTCCAGAAATAGACAAGACGAAGATCCGATACCTGGAGGATAGACGTACTTGCGTGCTCCCCGTCAAATTGAAGGCCGGAAAAACTTACGTTATTTGGATCAATACACAAAAGTTCAATTACTTCAAGGATACGGAAAACAATTCGGCCGTGCCATATTTGCTTGTATTCCAGACAGCCGGCAAGGTAGCTTCATCACCGAGCCGCGGTGCTGAAGCGGCCGCCATCTCGGCCGCAAAGGCCTGGTTGGCGTTGGTTGACAACGGCAAGTACGAGGAAAGCTGGCATGAGGCTGCGCAGTACTTCAAAGGTGCTGTTTCGAAAGATCAATGGGGACAAGCGATCCGAGCAGCCAGAAAGCCGCTTGGAAAGAATCTCTCCCGGGAACTCATGTCAAAAAGCTACCACACGTCCTTGCCGGGCGTACCGGACGGTGAATATGTTGTGATCCAGTTCAAGAGTTCCTTCGAGAACAGGGAATCTGCTACTGAAACCATTACGCCCATGCTGGATAAGGATGGCAAGTGGCGAGTCTCTGGATACTACATTAAATAGAGGCACCGTATCGTTCGAAGCGCGCGGCGAGCTTTTTTACGGGAGGAAAATATGATGGGAATTCTGAAAAGGTCATCGGCAGGGATAAGGAATAACTATGAGCTTCACGGATTCAGATCGTAGTATCCTGAGAGACCTGGCCAGGCGTGTTGCCGCGATTGCTGATGATCCGGTGATGGCCACGCGGAGGCAAGCCTGGATTGAACACAACTCCCTCCGCTCAACCTATCCGCAGATGCTCGTTTTCCCCGAAGGTGCGTGGTGCGAACTGCTGCCGGATGCATGCCGGCAGTGCATGGACGAACACGCGCGCGCTATTGAATCCGCTCTCCGTATGCGTATCTACGGATTCGAACATTTTCAGGATGACACCGTCGTTGAAAAGCGGTGGACTGTGTCAAAGATCATCACGAGCACCGGGTGGGGACTGGAAGCACGCTGGATATCCAGTCCGGAGGCGCGTGGCGCGCGCCTCTTCGATCCGGTCATCAAGGAGCCGGCCGATCTCGGTAAGCTGCGTTATCCTGAGGTCACCTACCAGGAGCAAGCTTCCCTGCAAAATCTCGGCGAGATGCAGGAGCTCTTCGGCGATATTCTCACTGTCACACTTGCCGGCGTCAAGAATATCTCCTATCACCTCATGAATCAGTACACGGCTTTGCGGGGGCTGGAAGAGGTCATGCTCGATATGTACGCCGAACCACAGATGCTGCACGACGCCATGGCATTGCTGGAGGAAGGTCATCGGAAGGTTCTGAAACAGTATGTTAAACAGGATCTGCTCTCATTTAATAACGACAATACTTATCACAATTCGGGCGGCAACAGCTACACCAATGAACTCCCCCGGCCGGATGCCAACCCGGAACATGTACGTCCACAGGACATGTGGGCCAGCGCCGAAGCCCAGGAAATGGCCCAGGTCAGTCCCGCCCACCACGCTGAATTCATTCTGCAATATGAGCGACGCCTGTTGGAACCATTTGGGCTCACGGGTTATGGTTGTTGCGAGGATCTGACCCGCAAGCTTGACGACGTCTTCACGATCCCGCATATCCGGCGTATCTCCATATCGCCCTGGGCAGATGTCGATACCTGTTCGGCAAAATTAAAGTGCGACTATATTTTCTCTTGGAAACCCAACCCAGTACATTTGGTTGGCCACTTCAATCCTGAAGCGGTCCGGGAATACATCCGTCATACGGTCAATGTGGCCGCTAGCCATGGTTGCGTGCTGGAGATGATCCTTAAGGACACGCACACATGCGAACAGCAACCAGAGCGATTTGATGAGTGGACCAGGATTGCACGGGCAGTAATTATGGAGGAAGCGGGCCCATCGCCGAACCAGACCGATGCCGGCGCCGCTTGACAGAGCGTTCCTCCATTATAATAACGCCTGTTTTACATATATTTTGGAGGGCCACGCCGTTTCGACTTCGCTCAAGGCCCTGAGCCCCTCGACCGTGCTCGGGACCCTGAGCTTGTCGAACGGGCCTGTCGCAGGGCTCTGTTGTGGCCGCGCTTAAACATATTTTTCGACAGTCTCGTCAGTGTTTAAATAAATGTATGAAGGAAGATATATATGGCTGAGTCCTTTTCGGCGAAAAATAGTTTTGCGACTGGCTCAAGTATTTATGGCGCAATATCGCTCAGCGGGATAACGTTGTCGTGTCGGCCGGCAATGGGAATCCGGCCGGGATGCCATTGCACGTCGGTTTGAATGCCCAGGCCCAGGCGCTGGATGTCGACAGGAGTTCCGAATGTCTCGCTGAGCCTGATGTTCAGCGCCACGCGTTCACCGCGATACAGCCAGGGCCGATCAGTCAGCGGCTCGATCTGACGCTCGCGCCACGCGCCATGCCGCCGGATATAAAGCACCGCCGCCAGGGGCGGTGTTTCGTTTTTCAGGACTTCAAACACGCCGGTGAGTTGGTGTTGCCGGGGATCGAACGCACATCCCACCAGCGACAGGAATGGGCCGCAGGCAACCGGTTCCTGCAGATTGCCGGCAAGTAAATCCACCTTGGCCTGCAGAACAGGATCATTCTCCGCCAGTACGACCAGGCACCGGTAATCATCGGGAGCCAGGGCCAAGACATCCCGCGCCGCCGCTGTTAATCGTGACGAATCACGCTGAACGACGGCCAGCAAAGCCTGGAATCTCAACTGGCGGATTTCCAGGGCGCCCGGCTGGCCTTTGGTTGCGTCTAGCTTATCCAGAATGTCAAGGGTTCCCGCGTAACGGCCACCGTGCAAGGCATGCGCCGCGCACGCGATTCCGAATGATTGACAGGTGGATTCCAGCGCCGATTTCAACGACCAGCGCAGTTCCATGTTCCGGAAATACAGCCGCGCCGGCGTTGTGGAACGGATCATGATCCGGGGTTGAATCTCAATTCCCGCGGAAAGGCCGACGTTCAACTGCATCCAACCAGCCGGCGGTTCCGGCGAATATGTTCCCATCCATGTTTCTCCGTGATTCATGCTGTACTCAATGACCGTGGTGGCAACGGTACTGCCGGGAGTGGGCTCGGGTTTGACCAGCAGATCTCCGGCCAGTTCATAACGGCCGCGCGCTGTCCGCACGGGCAACGTCAATTCGCCTTCATAGACCGGCGGTGTGGAGACGTTGTTTTTCAGCAATGCCACGGTTATCAGCCCTGGCAGGCCGGTTATCAGCAGGCGGTCCTTGAACAGTTCATCATGACTAATCATGGACAGGCCGTATTTCTGCAGTCGAACGCGGGCGAACGCGTTGTAGTAATAGCCGTTGTTGCCGTTGATTTGCACGTCGTCCGGATTGGCGCCCAGTAACGGGTTCAACTTGGCGCCGGCCTGGATGGCCATCGGTTCCCATCGGTCTGCCAAGTCCCACCGCCCGGCCTGGACCGCCAACATGTACTTCTGAATCGGATCCGGCATCTGCGCCAAATCACCGTCAGTACAGCTTGACCAAAAAGCCTCGACATGTCCAAGTTCGGAAGAGATGCGGGCGACTTCCGCCGCGCTGAATGCCACTCGCGCGTAGCAGGGGATGTACATCATGTCCTCCCGCGGCGCCGCGGCAATCGTGATGCGTTCGAACGGCATGCCGCTGATATGCCGCCAGGATCGTTTCAGCGGCAGGATCGCCAGGGCGTACGGCGCCAGGTCCACTTTCCATTTCCGGCCGTAGCCCCGGATATGGACGGTCGCGCCCCGCGCGTCGGTATTCAGGATCAGGTACATTGGCTGTGGAATACTGCCCGGACCGCCAATGGCGAACGTCCGCGTTCGCCGGTCAATGAGTAGGCCCGTGGCGCTTCCCAGCTTGTGGCCGACGTCAAAAAACGTCGGCCGCTGAATATCGTTCCCATACACGTTCTCATACACATCACTCACCAATAGGGGTTGGGGCAGTTCCAGCGCCAGGATATGTTTTGGTATGAATTCTGCCAGCCCCCAGAGTTCTATAGTCGGGGAGATGAATGTTGCCAGGTTATGGCGGGTTAACGGACACCATGCGCGCAAGTGTTGGCTGTTAGCGATAAATTCGTCAAACTTCCGCTGAACTGACGGGTAGCGCCGGTCGGTGATGGGGTGCACCAGTCCGCGTCCGGTAACATTGGCCGCCCGCAGGACATAGTCGGCACCGTGCGCCTGCAGACGGGAAATTTCATCCTTCTCGATCTTGTCGATAAGTACCTGCGGCTGGCGGGTATCCGGACAAGCGGGTTCCGCGTAGGATTCAACCGCCAGGGTCGCGCTTGCGGGTAAATGCCGTTCCAGCCACTGCCGGGCCATGAGCCGGGTATCGGTCCAGCCGAACAGCGCTGCCACCTGGAGACCGTTCCAGGCATTGAGCGTGAGCGCGGTACAGGCCATGATCAGCACCGTCAGCCGGAACAGCGGCCGCCGGGCGCGCCACAGGATTACCAGCGGCAACATGGCCAACGCGGCCAGCACCGGCAGGTAATTCATGAATTCCTGGGTCCGTACCCATGGGGCCGTGAATATCCAGTACATGCTGTACAACGCCGGAAACAGCAGTAGCACGGGCCAGAATCGCCGATAATCCTTGAGTAGGGCGCAGGGGATGCCGATGATTGCCAGAATGATCCAGCCCCAGCCGAGCGTGGCCAACCCGCGGCTCATTGCCCATAGATGCGCCAGGAACCTGAAGTGCGGATCGTTATTCATGACGCCCAGGTTCAGCGCCATTTCAGCATAGACTCGCCGGTGTTCCCAAGTCAGGCCGGCCCGGAATCCGTCCCAATCCATGACTGTCATCGGGTTAGCCAGGATAAACCCCAGCGCGAACAGGCCGACCCCCAGTCCGGCATACGCCAGCCCTGTGAGACGCGGGGGCAGGCCGGTTCTGATCAGGCCCATGCCCAGCACCAGCACGGCCAGTATCATTAGCGGGAACTTGGTGCCGGCGGCAAACCCGCTCACCAGTGCCGCGGCTATGAACCAGAACAGCCGGCGATTATCAATGGCCGTGGACCAGGCCCACAAGGCCAGAGTCAGCATGAAAACCATGGCAATGTCAGTTTCGCCATAATGACAGTGCTCCACCGGGTACTGGGCAAACGCCAGCAGGGCGGCTGCCAGTACACCCGCTCCGCCCGACCCGGTCACGCGTCGTACTAGTCCATACAGGAACAGACAGGTCAGCGTACCCAGCCAGACGTTGAACCAGCGGGCAAACAGCATGGCGTCGAAATGGTCATCTTGCACACAGTCCGTGGCGCCCCGGTGATATGCCCAGGCCTGAACGGCATGACGGGCAACTCGACAGCACCACTGTACGGGACGCGCCAGCGTGAAAAAACCGCCGGCATAGACTTTATCAGAGACGTAAGCGTGATCGGCGGTGTTTTCGATCCATATCCCGATGGGATATTCATCCGGGTGAAATTTCGGCCAATCAATGCCCTGTGAACGGAGCAGGAAAGCTCCCAGGCAGACAAACGCCAACAGCCATAAGTGTATGGCCCGGTGAGGAGGTCGGTTTTCCACAGGGGAGTCTTCCATGTGCTACCATGTTTTTTAATTAGTTACCCATTACAGGGGAGGTATTCTGTAGTACGTCATGGTATGACGCCAGGCCGCATGTCCCCTCGACTACGCACAGGACAGGCACGCGGTTTCAACATCCACCCTGTTTTTTCTGTTTCCGTTAATCCGATTTTTGAGTAGCATACTATTTGTCATCGGAAAGATCAATGAGGAACTACCATGCTGATGCCCGTTATGCTCGCTCGAATGGCTCGTATTTTCCAGGACTTCCGACGCCGGTCGGATCGGGTCCGGGCCTTGCCGATCCGGCTCTGGATCGAAACAGCCAGCGTCTGCAATCTGCGCTGTATCATGTGCCCTAACAAGGACTATCCGGCGGCGCGCAAAGGCGTCATGCGCCTTGAGCTCTTTAAAAAAATTATTGACGAAGCCCGGCACTTCGCGAACGACATCTACCTGCATCACCGGGGCGAACCCCTGTTGAATCCCGCGTTTTTCGAGATGATCAGCTATGCCAAAGCCGCCGGACTGAAGACGCGTTTTCATACCAATGGCGTCCTGCTTGACGAGTCCAAGGCGCGCCGGTTGATTGATGCCGGTCCGGACCTGGTCTCCTTTTCTGTGGACGGCTTTACCAGGGACTCCTACGAGCGCATCCGCGGCGGCGCCGTCTTTGAGCGCACGGTGGATAATATCCTGCGGCTGGCAACCCTGCGCCGCGAACTGCAACGGGCCCAGCCCTATATTGTCATCGAAAAAATCCGGTTCAAGCGGCATGAAGATGCCGGCGCTACCGCAGCGGTGGCAGAAATGCGCCGCCGGTTCCTGGCGGCGGGCGTGGATGAAATTATCGAGAAGGAAGAATATGTCTGGGCCGAAGCATCAGCGCCCCAGCCGGAAGGAACCCGCTGTGGATCGCCGTGTACCTTTCCCTGGTATGCCATGGTCATTTGCCATGACGGCACGGTGACACCGTGTCCCCAGGATTTTAACGCAGAGATGGTGCTCGGTAATGTCGGGGTAACCTCTCTCCGGGACATCTGGAACGGCGAACCATACCGTGACCTCCGGCGCCGGCAAGCCACTGATATTGAGTCATTGGCCCTGTGCCGTAAGTGTGACCGGCTCTACCGGAAAACCGTCGGCGGTGTCCCACTGCAGTACATGTTTACATTTCTCATCGATCACCTGGTTGGCTATGGAAAAATACGCCAATGGCTCGGCACCCATGAGCGGAATGCCGAGAAATAAATTGAACCGGGGAGGTTCTTAATACTGAGGAATTTCCCGCCAGAGGCGGATCCGCTTTCGGCGGACAATCATGTGCAGTTCTCAACGCCCAGAGCAGCGTCTCGAACCGCCGCTACATCTATGCGTTGTAGAGGCCGTTCGTGAGAACGGCAGTTGTCGCGTTAGCGGCCTAATTTATCTATTCATGCCAAGTCATGCATAGATCAGGTGGGTAACCATATGAATATTCTATTTCTTGCTCCGCATCCGTTCTACCAGGAACGCGGCACACCCATTGCCGTTCGCCTGCTCCTGGGGGAACTCTCGCGGCGCGGCGATCACGTCGATGTCCTTACCTATCACGAGGGCGCGGACGTGGCTTTCCCCGGTGTTGTGCTCCATCGCATTCCGCGTCTGCCCGGTATCCGGCGCATTCGCCCCGGATTCTCGCTGAAAAAGCTGGTATGCGATGTCTTCCTGCTTGCCCGGGCGTTGCACATGGTCCGGCGCAAAAAGTATCACCTGGTGCATGCGGTGGAGGAGGCGGCCTTCATCGGCCTGTTGATCAAGCGGCGGTTCGGAATTCCTTACGTCTATGACATGGATTCCAGTATGTCCCGGCAGATGGCTGATAAAAATCCCCTGTTCCGGCCAATCGTGCCGCTGTTGAAAGATTTTGAAGGAGCGGCCATCCGCGGAGCGCTGGTCGTCGTGCCGGTATGCGATGCGCTGGCCGGGATTGCCCGGCAGTATCATCCCCATAACATCCGGCTCCTGCGGGATGTGTCCCTGCTGTCGGTTCTTGATCATCCCAACGGCGCTCGTGCTGAAAAACTGGATATGGCCGGAACCCGGTTCATGTATATCGGCAACCTTGAATCCTACCAGGGCATTGATCTATTGCTCCAGAGCTTCGCCTTATTGCATGCGGAACGTAACCACGCCACCCTGGTTATTATTGGCGGTACGCCGCGCGACATTGCCGCTTATCAGGTCCAGGCCGCCCGACTGGGAATTGATCAGTACGTGCAGTTCATCGGGCCGCGTTCCGTGAGTATGATGGCCGGCTTTTTCCGTCAGGCGGACGTGTTGGTCTCCCCGCGCATTCGGGGCGACAACACGCCCATGAAGATTTACTCGTACCTCCAGTCCGGCCAGGCCATCCTGGCCACCAACCTGCCCACCCACACGCAGGTGCTCACGCCTGACGTGGCCAGGCTGGCGCCGCCTGAGCCGCGGCCTTTTGCCGATGCCATGCGTTATCTTATGGACAATCCCGTCGCCCGGAAACAGCTGGCCGACCGGGCCGCCCTGCTCGCAAAGGAGCAATACAGCCTGCCTGTGTTCGCCCGAACCGCCAACGAACTTTACCAATGGCTGGAAACCCAGGTGCTGCCATGAACGCGGCGCCTCTCAGCGCGGGGAAACGCCAAGCCTTGAACCAGCGCATGGCCCGGTTGGGCATCCGGGAGCGGGACCTGACGGAAAAATTCATTCTCGGCTCCGGCCGCGGCGGCCAGAAGCTCAACAAGACCTCGTCCTGCGTGTACTTGTGTCATCGTCCATCCGGTCTGGAAGTTAAATGCGGCCGCGCCCGTTCCCGGGAACTCAACCGGTTTCTCGCGCGCCGCGAACTATGTGATCGGCTGGAAGCCCGGGTACTTGGTGAACAGAGCGCCCGTCAGCAGGCGGCCGCGCGGATACGCCGTCAGAAACGGCGCCGGTCCCGCCGCCAGAAGGAGCGCCTGCTGGAATCCAAACACCGCCAGTCGGCCAAGAAACAATCCCGCGCCGCCGTGGCGGCGGAGGATGAATAAAGTGAGCCATTGAATTTGTTATCAGCCATCAACCCTGAACCATTAGCCATTCCCCATGAACCATTAACCATTTTCCCATAACCATTCTTTCTACGCGCCCGTAGCTCAATTGGACAGAGCTTCTGACTTCGGATCAGAAGGTTGCAGGTTCGAATCCTGCCGGGCGCGCCAGCGACCGGTCAGGATGAGAACCATGGTTCGAACCTGCCACGCATAATGCGGGGTCCTGCCGGGCGCGCTTTGATTATCCGGCACTTATAAAAGTAGTACTTTTCAAAGTATGTTGTCGAGGCGGACCTTATTGAAAATTTAATGGGAGACCCCTATTCTTATTTGGCTGCCCGCGGTACTATAACTTCTTCCGGATAGTCGCTGTTGAGTTTCATTCTTGTGGATTTCCCATACAGTTCAATTTTCGTTTTTACTGGTTTCAACAGCCATGCTTTGTCATTGACTTTGGCATCGATCAGATATTGAAATATAGGTCTCGGAGTCATTCCATCACGGCGGACAAAGCCGAATCCGTAGTCATCAAGCTCCATCCCTGCAGGAAATTTGAGTTTAGCCTGTTTCAGTTGATCATTCATCGTTTCATTACCGGCTGAGTATTGGTAAGCAAAGCATTTCTGGTAGAGGCCTGCTTTTTTGTTGAATTCCAGACATGAGGAGATCATATCCTTCTGGTGTTTGTCGTAGATAGCTCCGGCATCTTCATCCAGATTAGGCAGTCCCCATGCCGCAACGATTGATCCGGCATCTAATCCGAATTCTGTGTTCCAGAGTGGCTTTTTGGCATCACCATTTACATTCATAACCTTACGCAATGCTGCACCGCGTTGTACGAACCCCCACTGCAGAGGAATTCCATAAGTGTGAATGTTCATAACATCGAAGTGGTCTTTGCCACCTCCGGTATAGATCCCCTTGGGAAACTCATCGTAGTCAGTCATACCACCTGTGAGGACGACAGCCTTAGGATTCGACATTTTAATGGCTGGATAAACTTGTTTGAGCATCTGGGCATAATACACACCACGTTGCCCAAGCGGGACAATAGGTTGTTCATTCGCGCCGAATAAATCGGTAAACCCGACATCCATTTCATTGAACAGTTCCCAGTAACGGATGCTTGGATATCTCTTTGTAATGAAAGCCATAAAACTGGCAAACCGTTTGTAGCTCTCCGCTCGATTATCAAAAGAACATCCCGGAGCATTGCCATGCACCACGATCAAGGGGATGATACCGTTCTGATTATACAACTTGACCAGTTTGTCCCAGTTGTCCAAGGCGGCTTGATCGTACTTGCCGGGTTCAGTAGTATTTTCAATTGTATACCAGTACATAGGTTGTCTGATGAACCGTACCCCTGCGCGTTTGAGGTTGTCGGCGACTTTTTGGTCAAATGCATGCACTCCGATTCCGAACTCAGGGCGTGAATCAAACACGAGCGCTTTACTTAGTCCCTGCATCACATAATACCTTGGAAGACCTTGCTTCTCTAGCTGTTCTCTGGTCGCTATGTAATCAGACTCCGCCTTCGCCCAGTCAATGCAGATACCTGTATTGCAGATTAGCGTTAGCAGAAATGGAATAAATAATGCATATTTCACAATTCTACTGTTACTCCCGATATGAATGTCTCTAGGCGCATACGATTGGATGGGTCCGCTATTCCACGGTCCCTGACAAGACGAAGAGTGATCCGGGAGGCCAGCCCATTGAAGGTCTATCCCCATAGGTTTCCTTTGAATCCAAGCCCACACTGTTGCCAGTCGAATGATATGGTCTCCACGTGACGTCCCACCCACGGTCCCGGGGGAGCTTCCCTCCAATGTTTGGACAGTTTTCAGGGTCAATTAAGGTGTAAAACAATTTGCTTGATTATCGATTATAATAATGTTTTTTTATCTTCCCGTTAATCAAATTAAACTCACACTCCTTGCTTTGCGATTAAATGTTTTTTGTCTTCTTATGTTTAAATTTTAAAAAAACAAATCTTGACGGAATTACAGGAATATTTTTTGTGTTTTCTGCCGCAAGAATAATGCCCGGCTTCCCAAATGGTCCTCACGATGGTTCTCATGCCCAAAACTGCCAAAAATAGCCCTGGATGACCAAAAATTACCAGAATCAGGAAAAATATTTTAGTAGGGTAAAATGCTTATAATAATTTAAATAGTGATATTTGACTTACGTTGAAATTATGATTCAAAGCTCGTGTTTTCGGGGCTCTTCTGGGACTCCGACTGATCCGTTCGGAGTCCCCTTTTGTGTTCAAATATAACAAGCGATCTTACTGCACGGTAACGTTCACCAAATCAACCACTATCGGTCCATCCAAGTTCAGAATCCCATCCATCGGATAATCAACCGCAAACCAGAAGGTATATGCACCAGTTTGCAGGCCGGTTATGTTCAACACTTCCGTGACTGGTAGATCGTATAAAGCGCCTTGGTACTCTGGATGACAATTTGAAATATTCCCGTCAAATTGTATCCACTGAGTTGAGCTATTCCGGTAGTACCAACTTGAATTCGCCAGGGCAATAACCCACCAGTCAACCTCAAGTCCAGCAGATTCTCCTGCATTAATCTGAACAGTGATTGACAGATTAGCCCCGCAGTTAATGCTGATATCATCAGTAGAACCATTGGCCTTGATCACCGGTACGGCTGGATTTGGCGGCACAGAACCATATTCGTAGGCGCCCATATCCACGGTAATATTCCAGATGCGCAAGTTGCCATCTAAATCCACCCGTGAACAGTTGGTTGGCGCCAGACTGTTATTGCCGGTATTGATGCAGGGTGAGCCGACTGCTAACCGGTAATTTTCATTATTCTTATCCACAAACATCGGCGCACTCGTTATGTTTCCATCTCCCGCCGGTGCATCCGGCGCACATGTATAGCGCATTGTCACATCATAACATTGAGGTGTTCCGTTGTTGTAATATACTATGCAGTTGTTCAAGGTGCTTTGATACGCCGCGCTGGCGATGAAGGCCGAGTTGCTGGTGAGCGTGCAGTTGTTCAACGCGCTTTGATACGCCCCGCCGCCGGTGCCATAGGTGGCCGTGAAGTTGCCGCTGAGCACGCAGTTGTTTAACGTGCTTTGATACGCCCCGCCGGCCAGATAGGCCGAGTTACCGCTGAGTACGCAGTTGTTTAACGTGCTTTCATACGCCCCGCCGGCGGTGCCGGCGGAGTTACCGCTGAGTGTGCAGTTGTTTAACGTGCTTTGATACGCTCCGCCGGCAGTACCGGCCGAGTTACCGCTGAGCGTACAGTTGCTTAATGTGCCACCAGACGCCCCGCCACCATAGGCAGCGGTGGGATCCAGCGCATATCCGTTGGTCAGTGTAAAGCCATCGAGTGTGCAATCAGGCCCCAGGTAGAAGCAACGACTGTGCCCGTTCCCGTTGACAATGGTCCCGGCCGGCCCATTGACGCTGCGAATGGCAATGTTGTTCGCCACGACAATCTGCCCGGATAATACATACTCGCCGTTCGTCACCAGAACGGTATCGCCGTTACCGGCCACATCAACCCCCGCCTGGATGGTTTTCTTGGCGGTGTCCCAGGCAATGCCGGTATTGGCGTCATTGCCGGAAGTGCTGACATAATACGTGGCGGCTGAGGATAACTGTGTCACCATGCCGACTAACCCGATCATAAGAGCGCCAGTTAATCCCTTGCAGTAGTTCATATAATAACCCCAGTTGAAATTGGAGCGAAATTTTATTCTGGGGGAAATGTGGTCAGCCCTGTATTGAGTATTTTATTATTATTCCGTCTTCCCCTGCACCTTCACAGTAGTTTTGAATATATCAGGGCGGGTCCAGAAAATCCAGTTGAAATAAACCCTCCTACGCCATGCAAGACGCTTCCGCTTTGACCGGTTGAGAGTCATGGACAGCCCTCGAAATAGCAATCAGGACGAAAGCAGCTTCTTGATCCGGGGCAGAGCGCCCGCACTATCATGGGAGCATGTCGCACCTTCATCCTTTGACTACGCTCGTTACTATGGCCCGGGCGCGGTCAGCATGCAGTGGTCGCCGGCATCGGCGGACGGACTTTGCTGTGCCGGTTTAGCGTTACGATAGTAGCGGGTTGGATGCTGTCGCCTAAAAGCCGGATGCGCATATCCCATCGCGCCGCCAGCAGTTTGGCGCCCAGCCGAAAGCACCGCTCCTTGACGCCGGCCGGTCCCAGCATCCGGCGACGTTCGTCATCAAGGGCCAGGGCCCTTTGCCGTTCCGTGTCGTTGACCGCATGCCTCGCAATGACGGGTAGGAGCTGTGAATACATTCGTGCCCGTTCCCGCAGTTGACGATAACGGGCCTCGAGACAGGCATCCCGCGATGTCATGGCCGCCAGTCGCCGGTATCCGCGGAAGGTAGTTTCGATCATACGATAGATGGAACTCGAATTGACTTCGAAATCCCGCCGAAAGGCGTGATCCAACCATTGCTTGGCATCGCCGTTTGGAAAGGCCGGGTGATGCCAGTTCAGCAACTTCTGTCCGTGCCATTCTTCAAACGGCAGGTCGTCGTTCAGCAAGCCGCGTTCCTTGTGATCTTGGTACAGCCGGGTCACGGGCATGCCGGTGTACAGCATGAACTGGACAAAATCCGTTTGCAGGCCTACGGCGAATTCGATGTCGGCGGTGATGTTATCGGGTGTATGGTGTTCCATGCAGAGGATTGTCGAGCCCAGCACGGCAATACCGCGGTCGCGCAGATCGTGCACCAACTGTGCCGCATCGATCCCGGAATTCTTGGTGAAAAGCGTTTCGGTGTTCTGCGATTCGAAGCCGATCCATACGAAACACACGCCGAGCCGGACCATGTTGTCGATACCAAAGGCCATGATGGCTTCGGCGGAGGATGAGATGTAGAAATTGAACCAGCGCTGGTGCTTCTCCATCTCGGCGAGCAGTTCGGTTGCGCGGGTTGTGTCCTTCAGGATATTTTCGTCCATGATGTGGAACTCTTTGGTGCGGCGGATCCTCGCGATCCGATCAGTCTGTGCGAACATTTCTTTGCCCGTGCGGAAAAAGGGAATGTACGCCTTCCCAAAAAAGTGGGAAGTGCAGCAGAAATGACAGCCGTTCACACAGCCCACCCCAGGCACCAGGACACTCGGTGTCACGCCGGGAATGGGGATGCCGAAAATACTGCCGTACTCACTGCTCGGCAGGACGGGATGAACGATGGGCGCCTCGGTATCCTGTCCGAGATATGCGCGCATCCAGCGAATGCCCTCGCCGCGGGCCACGTAGTCGCAATTGATCAACTCCTCGACGCCCTCGATTGCGGCGCCGTGACCGCCGAGAATGATGACTGCTTTGGGCGCGTGCAGCCGGATGAGCCGGGCCATTTCGCGCGCTTTGGAAAAGTTGGGCGTGATGAAGGAGATGCCGATCGTGTCATAGCCCTTTTTAATTTCGCGGATGAAACGCTTCCGGGAGGGGAAGTCGAGAATCGTTGTGTCGGCGTTGATATTGGCGGCGATGAAGTAAAGCCCGAACGACCGGTGATGAAGGCGAAGCGAAGCCAAGCCCTGAACGCGGGTCACCTGGTTGTGGTACAACTCCATGAGGTTTTCTTTGCGCCCATATTTATCATCGACGCCAAACGGCCCGAAGACACCGCAAAGCAGGATGCGCGGGACCTTGTCCGGAGCGGCGCAGCCTGGCGGCGCTGTTTTTTTCGCGTTTACCATCGGCTGCATAAATTTCCTTTGGTCAATCAACTCGCACGATCATCAGACAGGCGGGGTGAGACCACTCTGTCTCCCGGGTGACTAACAAACCGGCCTGGCCAAAAGTACCGGTAAAATTAACCGCGGCATAATGGGTATTCAGAATTATACGTCATATTGAGCCGTATTTTATTGTTAGTCCTTCGTATAATCTATAAGGCAACGATAGCCGATTTTAGGGGAAATGACGAGAATATTCTCCGCTTTTCTAGCGTCACAAAATAATTTCCTTCTCAAATGGTCCTCCCCATGGTCCGCCTGCCCGCCACAGGTCAAAACGGGCTTGGATGACCATTTTTTGGAATCAGAAATTTTGAAATCAGAAAAAATGGGCAGGACGGGGAATCATTATAATTCTTTAAGTCGTAGTACTTGACTTACCCTCGGAATTACGATTAAAAGATCGTGTTTGCGGGGCTCTTTCGGGGCTCCTCAACTTGTTGCGATTATAATAATCTGCATATTCGCGGAAGCTTGTCCGCCCTAGCCGCATAGGCGGCGGTGGAAGCGCCGAGCCTGCCCGCCCGCTTACAGCGCTGTAGCGCAGTCCGCCGCGGCGGACGGGCAGGTAGTGCGTTATGCGCAGCATTTCGGGCAGGCAGCGTTGCAGGCGAGGACGGCGCGAGGAATAGCGCCGCGCAGCAATGCGCCCACAGGCCCAAGGGTGACCCTAATCAAAAAAAGAGCATGCGATGAAACTTCGTGATTTTGGACAACGCAGCGGTCATAAGGTGCCGCGAATAAGCATCGGCGCCATGCGTCTCCCGAAAGATGTTGATGTTGCGGTGACTCTTTTACGCCGCGCGATTGATCGGGGAATGTGTTACATTGATACATCGCGTGGTTACGGAGAAGCCGAATGGATTATCGGGCTTGCTCTCAAAGATGGATACCGGGATAAGGTTGTTCTTTCGAGCAAATGGTCCCCCTGGAATATGAAGGTAGCGCCTGCTGACGACACCTCCAGCGATTGTGTGCGCCGCCGGATCGAAGAGTCAATGCAACGATTGGGCGTGGACTACCTGGACTATTACCAGGTATGGAGCATAAATCAGCGCGAACAGTATGATCAGGTTGTTGCCAAGGGCGGCATGGTAGAGGGGATACTCAAAGCCAAAGCAGAAGGGCTGGTCGGTCACCTTGGCTTCACCACCCATGATTCAGTGAAAAACCTGCTGGCATATATTGAAGAAGCGGACTGGTGTGAAATCCTGCTTACAACTTATAACCTGATGAATATTAAATATGCTCCTGTCATAGCATCGGCCCATGCCAGGGGGATTGGCACTGTTATAATGAACCCGGTGGGTGGAGGTCGGTTGGCGGAAAAGAGCCCGCTCCTCATGGCGCTGGCCAAAGAGGTTGGTGCTGTTTCAATTCCAGATTTGGCTATACGCTATGTATTGTCCAATCCTGGCATCGATACAATGTTGAATGGTTTGAGCAAACTGTCGGATGTTACCGATTCGCTGGCTTCTGTACAACGGGGCGCTTTTTCTGCTGCCCATCTTGAGAGAATTGACACTTATCTTAAAGACATCCGAGAACGGGCGGCATCATTTTGCACCGCCTGCAACTACTGTATGCCTTGTCCGGAAGGCATTGATATTCCCGCCATCATGGCATGCATCCGTGATATGCGGTACTGGGGATGGAAAGACGGGGCGCGCTCGCGTTATGAGAATATCAAAGGCAAGAAGGCGGATGCTTGTGTACAGTGTGGGAAATGCGAAGCGGCGTGTACGCAACAGCTGAATATTATGCATGAAATGTCGTCCGCGAACAGCATGTTTGGGGCGCAAGGCGCCGATTGAGGATACTAAGCAAGCGTTCCAGCGGATGCGGACAAGCCGTGCTGTTGCGCTTGGTCATGCCTGTCCGGATCGTTGTCCTTGATCCGTTCGCGGATGATGCGGCACAGACGAACCTGGCGGCTATTCTGGAGCAGAACTGTATGGGGCATGTGAGCAGTTTGTGACCTTGATAGGCACAAAACAGAATGCCTGCGGCAAGGAGGCGAACCAGAAGGCGGCGGATAATAATTATGATCACACCGTATTACCTGATTGACGAAAAGAAACTGCTGCGGAACCTGAAGATCATCCGACGCGTGCGCAAGGTTTCAGGCGCCAAGTCCGTGCTCGCGCTGAAATGTTTTGCCACCTGGCGTGTGTTCGGGCTCATGCGGAAATATATTGATGGAACAACAAGCAGTTCTCTGTTTGAAGCCCGGCTGGGCCGTGAAAAATTCGGGAAAGAAGTCCATGCCTATAGCGTCGGTTTTTCCAAAGCGGATATAAAGGCTGTCAGGAAATTAGCCGACAAGGTAATCTTCAATTCTATATCCCAGCTGAGGATGCACCACGGCGCCGTCCGCGGACTGCAGCTGGGATTGCGGGTCAATCCCGGGACCAGTTATTCGCATTTTGACCTGGCGGACCCGGCCAGAAAATATTCACGGCTGGGTGTTTTAGATCAAAAAGCGCTTATGAAGGCAATTCCTCTCATCAGCGGGGTCATGTTCCATTTCAACTGTGAGAACGATGACCTGGGTAATTTCACGAAGAACTTGGACCAAATTGGACGGAAATATGGCGACCTGCTCGCACGCCTGGAATGGGTCAGCCTTGGCGGCGGGCTGTCATTCACGCAAGCTGATTATCCGCTTGAAAAATTCAGCGGCCGCTTGAAGGTCTTCAGTGAAAAATTCGGCGTCCAGGTATATCTGGAGCCTGGCGAGGCAGCTGTCACCGGGTGCGCGGAACTCGTGACCACGGTCCTCGATGTCGTGCGTAATGAGGTTGACATCGCCATAGTGGATGCTTCGATTGAAGCGCACATGCTGGACCACCTAGTTTACCGGACCAGCCCGAAGATCGCATCCCCCGGGCCGGGACGTCACCGGATCATGATCGCCGGCCGGTCGTGCCTGGCGGGCGATGTGTTCGGCATGTACGGGCTGAAAACCCGGCTGAAGCCCGGGAGCGTGGTACGCATTGCCGATACCGCGGGATACACCATGGTCAAGAAAAACTGGTTCAACGGTCTGCCCATGCCGGCCATCTGCGTGAAAAGGTTGAATGGGACGTTTGCTATAGTGAGAAATTTTGAATACAAGGATTATATTGCCAGTCTATCATAGAAAATTCCATCGAATAAATCGCTCAGGCATAAACATTCAGCGCGGCTGATCCGCAATCCACACTAACTTCCATAATTGCTGTTCCTTCCATTTTCCTGCTGTTTTTTTGCCCATTCAGTTTTATGTCTCCAAGCTTTTCAAAAAAAATTATGGCGCAAGCCCGCGCACATTCAGGCAACCGTCGAAGGGCAAGCCCAATAACCTTAAATAAAAGGAAGCAATTAAATTAAACCGGTAATTTTACCCTCCCGCAATCTTTCCGCGGCGGATAGGGGTTGTTTGAGCCTGGCTTGCCAGTAATTCTGGATAGAACGGGTAATGTCATGCCACGGGCAGAGCCGCAGGTGGCAAAAATTAAAATTATCACGCCCAGAATACTTGCGTGAACGGCACAAATAGTATTTTTTCCAGTTCCGTTTCTGATCTATATTCTTTATAATCACACTTTATAAAGTCTGATTATACACCGAAACGAGAGCATTCAATCATATCTGGCAAGACGCTGGAGAAGCTGTGCGAACTTGTGTTGCGGAACAGAGCAAGCGTATCGGCAATCGGCATGCTTTATAAAACCGCGGACGACAAGCTTGCGTAAATGGCGACCAACCGCGCTAATTGGAATATTGGTCTCGAATGCAATTTCTTCCTGTAGCATCGGAATTTTACCTAGCGTTTTGATGATAAGGATGCGTCGAGGGTGAGTGAACGCCGTAGAATATTGAAAGATATTTCGTTCCGGATTTTTATCATTGGCAAAGGTCTTCAAAATCGCTTTAAGCAAAAGAACACTATACGGGATGGACTGGTTAGCTGATGGACGATAGTAAACGAAGCGACCGGTTCTGCGAGCGAGAATCAGTCCACGGGCGTTCAGCGCCCGCAGGGATTGGCTGGTCAGGGACAAAGAAAGACTCAATCGGTGCGCAATGTCGGAGACCATCTGATCGGGATGCTTGTACAGCTCACGAATGATTCGGAGTCTGGTTTTGTTTGCCAAGACCCGGCATGTCCGCCAGAGAGTCGGTTGCAGAGCTTCTGAGTTCGCAAAAGACATAAATATACTTTATAAAGTGTGATTATGAAAGTCAATTAAAAGCAATCATGATTTTCCTTTTGTTTCTTTTCGACGAAGATGCAACTGTAAAATATAATTGACAGTTTGAAAATAATGTAGAGCATTTGATTATTTAGTGCCTTATCCGTTCAGAACCGCGACGAAAAGCAAGAAACATCAGGAAATCAACGGGGGAAGGTAGAATAAAACCTGAGTTGTGGGACCAGCCCGCGTTGGGCGGAACACGATCGTGCTGATGCAGAGTCCGGATATGAAAAACAGAAACAGCGAAAAAATAAACTATTGCATAGACGCTATCACTTTTGATGCCTGAGTTTAAAAGGAGAAAAAATCCATGAAACAAAACATACTGATTATCGGCGCCGGCGGCGTCGCGCATGTGGCGGCCCACAAGGCCGCGATGAACAACGATGTGCTCGGCGACATCTGTATTGCGTCGCGGACGCCGTCGAAATGCAACGCAATCATTAAAAGTATCAAGCGCAAAAAACATCTCAAGGATAAAGCGAAAAAGCTCTATGCCCGCCGGCTCGACGCGCTGGACGTCCCGGCCACCGTTAAGTTGATCCGGGCGACGGGTGCGGAGATCGTCATCAACCTCGGTGCCGCCTTCATCAACATGTCGGTGCTGGAAGCGTGCCTGCAGACCGGGGCGGTCTATATGGACACGGCCATTCATGAGGAACCGGATAAGGTCTGCGAAGATCCGCCCTGGTACGCGAACTATGAATGGAAGCGGAAGCACCGTTGTAAGGCAAAGGGCCTGACCGCCATCCTCGGCGTGGGATTCGACCCGGGCGTGGTCAATGCCTACTGCGCGCTCGCGCAGAAGCGTTATTTCGACAAGATTGATACCATTGACATTATGGATGTCAATGCGGGCAGTCATGGTAAGTACTTTGCCACGAACTTTGATCCTGAAATCAACTTCCGCGAGTTCGTTAAGGTCTGGACCTGGATTAACCGCCGGTGGACGGAGTATCCAACGCATTCCGTCAAGCGCGTCTATGATTTCCCGGTCGTTGGTTCCTGCCCCGTGTACCTGAACGGCCACGACGAACTGCACTCGCTCTCAAAAAACATTGACGCCAACAGCATCCGTTTCTGGATGGGGTTCGGCAACCACTATATCAACGTCTTCACGGTGCTGCGCACCCTCGGTCTTCTTTCACACCTGCCCGTCACTCTGACCACGGGCCAGGAGATTGTGCCGCTCAAGGTGGTTAAGGCGGTGCTACCCGATCCGAAAACCCTGGCGCCCGGATATACCGGTAAGACCTGCATCGGTAACTTTGTCAAGGGCTGGCAGAACGGGAAAAAGAGGGAGGTCCTTATCTACCAGGTTTCGGACCACAAGCAGTGTTTCAAGGAGGTAGAGTCCCAGGGCATCAGCTACACCGCCGGCGTTCCGCCGGTGGCCGCCGCCATGCTCGTGGCCCGGGGCATCTGGGATCCGCGCACGATGGTGAATGTCGAGGAACTCGATCCCGAGCCGTTCATTGCCGTTCTGGATAAAATCGGCTTACCGACGGATGTGAAGGAAATCAAACCCGGCGGCAAAAAATCATTCGACGGGACCGTCCGGAACCTGAAACAGGAACTGGCCCAGTCAACCGCGACAGTCACGATTTCCGCGGCCACCCCGATGATCGCCCTGGTCCCCAGACCGGCGACCAAGGCCGCGAAGAAATCCAAAAAAACTGGCAGATAGACGCATCATGCGCGAACGCATGACCCGTGCCCGGCTCTGCGAGCGAGTGAAGCAGAATGGAACAAATGAACACAGAGATTTTCACTCAAGCCCAAAAGAGAGCAAAAAACCGAATTTTATATATTGCAATAACTTATCAGTAATGATAAGTTATTGTCATGAGAATTGAAAAACTTGCCGAATTAGTTCAGGATGAACCTATTTTTACCTCCAGTCTGCTGAAAGTGGCTGGAATCAACACCAGCCAGATTGAGCTCCAATTGGTACGGTGGGTGAAGTCGGGACGTCTGCTGAAGTTGAGGCGCGGCGTATACGTTCTTGGTAAACCCTACCGGAAAATCGAGCCGCATCCATTCCTGATCGCTAACCGATTACAGAGAGGTTCGTATGTCAGCTTCCAGTCGGCCCTGGCTTATTATGATTTAATTCCCGAGCATGTGCCGGTCGTCACCAGCGTAACGACCGGCAGATCCGAAACAGTAAAAACACCGATGGGTTCTTTCATGTTCAGGCATCTCAAGGCCCGTATGTTCTCCAGCTTCAGGCAGGTGAATGTTGCTGATCGCCAGCCGGCAGTCATGGCGACGCCGGAGAAAGCGCTGGTGGATTTGTTATACTCGACCACGGGCTCGGATTCCGACGGCTACATTGAAGAACTTAGACTCCAGAACACCGGCGGTCTTTCTGAGGATGAACTCAAAAAAAATGCGGAGGTCACCGGCAGTTGCAAGGTTAAACGAGCAGTAAACAAAATCCTGAAAGCGATTGAACAGGAACTCGGAAGAAGCAAATGAAAGACGTATTGAAAAGTATCCTAGAGACGGTTCCCGGAGACCTGAACAAAACGCTGGTGGTGCGTGAATATCTCCAGGCGCGTATTTTGCAGGCTTTGCAGGACGATGGTGTCTTCCAGAGATGGGCTTTTTTGGGCGGCACGGCGTTAAGGTTTTTATATTCGATTCCCAGGTTTTCAGAGGATCTCGATTTTTCCCTGGTTTCCATGGGCAAAGACGCTGAGTTCAGCGGGGCAATGCGCAGTGTTGAGTCGCTCTTCAAAAAGGAAGCTTATGATGTAAGTGTTTCACCAAAAAGCGAGAAAACCGCGGCTTCGGGGTTTATTAAATTCCGTGGATTGCTATATGAAATCGGTCTATCGCCGCATGCTGACCAAGTATTCTCGATCAAAATTGAAGTGGATACCAATCCGCCGTCGGGGGCTGTAATGCAGACGTCCTTGGTGCGCCGGCATGTGACCTTGAATCTTTTACACTATGATAAAGCATCCTTGCTGGCCGGCAAGTTGCACGCGCTCTTTACACGGCATTACACGAAGGGCCGTGATTTGTTTGACCTGATCTGGTATCTGGCGGATCGCTCCTGGCCGGCCCCAAACTTTACATTACTGAACGCCGCACTTGTTCAGACCGACTGGCAAGGTCCAGTCGTTACTACCGAGAATTGGCGCGGCCTATTGAACGCGCGGCTTGACAAGTTTAATTGGCAGACGGCGAGAGCAGACGTTCAGCCGTTCCTGGAACGACCCGGGGATGCGGACTTGATTACAGGGGAGAATCTGGAATCCTTGATCAGGCCTGAACAGTAAACGGCCAGTAGTTCACTGGTTGATGTGGACAACCTGCGCGGGCGGGAACCCGTTGAAAGGGGTTGACGAGGCAATGCTGTAGGCGCCGATGTTCTTGCTGTAGAGCAGATCGCCGCGTTTCAGGTTGGCCGGGAGTTCCTCGGCCAGCGAGACCACGTCCAGCGCGTCGCAGGTTGGGCCAAAGACGGTGCAAATCCGGGTGGGTCCTTGCTTAAATGCTTTCATATGGTAGCGGCAATGATCAAAGATGATGCCTGAGAAAGTTTGATAAACACCATCGTCAATGTAATAACAGAGTTTGCCGTCACGCACAGCCTTGCCGATTATTTTTGAGACTGATGTCCCGGCTGTCGCCACCATGAACCGGCCCGGCTCGGCGAGGATTTGGATGTCCCGGGGAAAGAGACGATCGATTTCAGCATTAATCTTTCTGGCCAGTGTGCGCAACGGTTTCACGGTGGGGTCATAGGGCGCCGGGAACCCGCCCCCGATGTCCAGCAGGTTCATCTTCGTGTAGCCGCGGTCTTTTGCTTCCTTGAACACATCGGCCGCGAGGTTGATGGCCTGCACATAGTTCTCGAAGTTAGTAGTCTGACTGCCAACGTGAAAGCTGAGACCTTCAACGACAAAACCCGCCTGGTCGGCGGCGAGGATGAGATTCACTGCTTCTCCCGAGGCCGCGCCGAACTTGGACGATAATTCGACCATGGCGCCGGTATTGGGGACTTTGAGGCGCAGGACAAGGCCCGTGTGCGGGGCGTATTTCTTGATTTTCCTGATTTCCTCGCAGTTATCGTAAGTCACCAGGGCCTTGTATTGGTCAAGTTCCTGTAACGTCTCGTTGGCCTTGATCGGATGGGCGTAGATGATCTTATCCCAGATCCAATCCTGTCGCTGTTCAGGCGGCATATCTTGGATATACTCGTGCACGATCATGAACTCCGGCATTGAGGCCACGTCAAAGCTCGCTCCTGTTTCATAAAGTGTTTTCACAATGGCGGGATCAGGATTGGCTTTGACCGCGTAATACGCCTGGACGCGCGGCAGATACTTCCTGAAA
Source organism: uncultured Verrucomicrobiota bacterium (assembly GCA_964418925.1). Classification (GTDB taxonomy): domain Bacteria; phylum Verrucomicrobiota; class Kiritimatiellia; order JAAZAB01; family JAAZAB01; genus CAYQNY01. The sequence goes on along the minus strand of CAYQNY010000004.1, from coordinate 18,984 downwards.
GTGGCGTAATTCCGGCGCAGCACGTCATGGTCCATTACGAACAATGGTGTCCCGTGCTTCTTCGCCAGTTGTTGCAGTACCTTTAATGTGGCCATCAATGTCTCCTTAAGGATGCGATTTGGCCAATCCAACAGCCTTGGACCTGTAACCTTCCCCCATGAATAGTTTCCAGGGTAGAATAAAATAATTAATCTACGTCATCAACCTCCATTTCTTATTTTTACCAGCAGATCTTGAGCCTGGGCGCGCTAGAACCATAAGCACAATATCATTTGTGAACATCCGGCCAAACGCGGCCATTAACGTTTAATTGTGGCTAGGCTGCGCCGTGTCTTTATGACATAATATACATTTGATATGCAAAAGCCTTTAATCCTTCAAAACGTGATATTTTCACCGCCACGGTTTTGTGCGCCGATGTCGGAAATCACACATAGTGCGTTTCGCCGGCTGCTGGCAGACTTCGGCGGCACCGGCGCGCTGTTCACCGAAATGCTGTCGGCCAAGGCTCTCCTGAAGGAAGAACCGGCCACATCGCCATATGTCAAAAAACGGCCTGGGGAAGGCCGGGTGATTTATCAGATACTGGTCAACGGATCGGAATCGCTGGAGGCGATTGCGGACCGCTTGACCGCCTTCGGCGCGGATGGGATTGACGTTAATTGTGCCTGCCCGTCGCCGTCGATCAAGGCTCTGCGGGCCGGCGCCTTCCTGTTTGAGGATGAAAACAGGCTGGCGCATGTATTGCAGGGATTACGGCGCTATTTTAACGGCCCGTTGACCGTAAAAATACGGTTGGGCAAAAATCGGCCGGATTGGCAGGACCAACTGCGGCGACGGCTGAAGCTGATGGAAGACTGCGGCGTTGACGCGATCACGATGCATCCGCGGTTTCAGGAGGAAAAGCTGAAACGCTCCGCCCGCCATAACTTGTTTCCCTGGGTGGTTGCGCAGACCCGTCTGCCGGTGATCGCCAACGGCGATATCACGAGCGCGGCAACCATCCGGGCCAACTCCGGTTATTTTGAAGCGACGGCCGGGATCATGCTGGGCCGCATGGCCGCGGTTCAGCCGTGGATTTTTGCCCAATGGCATGAATCCGGGCCAGTGGATGTGGCCGACGTGTGGATCCGGCTGTTTCATTATGTGTGCGAGGATTTTATCCCGCCGAAAGCCATCTGCCGGATAAAACTGTTCACCGCGTATTATGCGCGGAACTTTGCCTTCGGTCATACCCTGTTTACCCTGGTGCGCAACGCGAAAACGCTGGCAGCGATTTACGCCGCCGCGGTACGGTTTTTAAGCGCCACGCCGCGGCGAGTGCCGGCGCCTTCCGCGTCCGGCGTGTAATCGCATGAAGTCGCCGGCCGATTCATCAGGTTGCTGAGTTGCCCAGCGAAGATACCATCAATGATGGCGGGCGAACAACGCCTGGCCGGAATGCCCGGCTTCATCCTGACCCTCTCAGGACTACGCCGTGGCATTTATTTCGGCACAGCCTGTGTCGCAATAAATGGTGGGCCGTACAGGATTTGAACCTGTGACTTCGACCGTGTGAGGATCGCACTCTCCCGCTGAGTTAACGGCCCGTGAGGAATAAATATGTCCGATACCATGGCGTAAAAATAGGGGGGCTGTCAAGGCGGAATTCGCACGGAATGGCCTCTTGGGTGCATTTCATTTTCCGGCGGTCATTCCATCGCAATTCGTGGCTTCGGCGGAATTCGCATCCTACAAAAAATAAGGCCATTGTTCAGGAAATAAAATGGATAGCATGAGCGTTGCAATAAATTGCATCCCTTGCCGTTGGATGGGATATAACCATTAACCCAAGGAGGAGGGAAAAGCCATGAATAATGTAAAAATATTGTGGATAGTTATGTTGCTGGCGGGATTGGCTGTCAACCCGGGCCGGGCTGAAAATAATGCCGCGCCGGGCGCTGATGACAGCGCCCGATCCATGCACCGCAAAGGATCTCAGGAACGTCAGGGCAAGCTGGCCATGGAACTGGGCCTTTCCGCGGACAAAGCCAAAGAAATCAAGAATATGATGCACGCGACCCGTAAGACCATGATCAAATTAAAGGCGGATCGGGATCTGGCTAAAGCCGATTTGGAGCATTTACTCACTGCCGACACCCTGGATGAGAAAGCTATTATGGCGGCGACTGATAAGCTGGCCCAGGTCAATGCGGAAATGACCATAGCCCAGGTCAAGGCCCGCCTGGCAATCAGCGCCACATTGACTCCCGAACAGCGCGCCAGAATGCATGAACTTCGTCAGGGCATGATGCAGAGATTCAAGGAGCGGCGGGCAGGTGACCGTGACCAGCGCAAGCGGCGCATGGAGAAGAGGAAGGATCGTTCCGAGGACGAGCCCGGAGGTATGCCGTTGCTATCAGAAGACAAGGCCTTCTGACATAAATTTTTCGGAAGAAAAATTTATTCTTTACGAACGATGTCGGCCCCCAGCCGGCGCAAGCGCTCTTCCACGCGCTCGTAACCGCGGTCAATGACCTGCGCGTTTTCAACGATGCTTTCGCCCTTGGCGCACAGCGCGGCAATCAGCATGGCCATGCCGGCGCGGATATCGGGGCTGGACATGTGGACGGCATGCAGATGTGAAGGCCCGATGACCACGACACGGTGAGGATCACATTGTACGATCCGCGCCCCCATGTCAATCAGACGATCAACGAACACCATCCGGCGCTCAAACATCTTTTCAAAAAATAATACCGTGCCCTGTGTCTGAGTGCCCGTGACAATGGCCACACTCATGAGATCGGACGGAAAGTTCGGCCACGGCCCATCCTCGATCTTGGGCATTGCCAGGCCGAATTCATTTTGCACTCGCAGTTTACGGGGGGAGGTCAGTTGCAGTCCGGTATCACCGCTATGGAGCGTCAGTCCCAGGATCTGGAACGGACGCAGAATAGGCGTCAGCAGGTCCGGGACCACGCCGGGAATGGTCAGCTCGCCGCCCGTCGCCGCGGCGGCGGCCAGGAAGCTCCCGATTTCAACATGATCCGGAGCCACGGTATGAACGGCGCCATGCAGGGCATCGACCCCTTCCACGGAAATCCGGTTGGTGCCGATGCCGGAAACACGCGCGCCCATCTTGTTCAACAGAACACAGAGGTCCTGAACATGCGGTTCGCAGGCGGCATTGAAGATGACTGTCGCGTCTTGGGCAAGGGTCGCGGCCATCAGAATATTTTCCGTGGCGGTGACGCTGGCTTCATCCAGCAGGATTTCAGCGCCGCGCAGTTCCCGGCGTAAAAAGGTATAGTGATCTCCGCCGGTAATTTCGACGCCCAGCGCGCGGAGTCCGAGAAAATGCGTGTCCAGCCGGCGGCGGCCGATGACGTCGCCGCCCGGCGCATACAACTTGACTTGACCATGCCGGGCCAGCATGGGGCCGGCGAACAGGATGGAGGAGCGGACACGATGACATAGCTCGCGGTCGAGCCGTTGCTTGCGGATGCCGGCGGCGCAGAGTTTTACCGTGTGCTCATGTTGGTTCACGCTGACGCCAAGGTCCGCCAGGATTTTCAGCATGGTGGCCACGTCCTCTATCAACGGGACGTTGTTCAACTCCACCGGCTCATCGGTCAGCAGGCAGGCGGTCAGCATGGGCAGGACGGCATTTTTATTGCCGGACGGCTGGAAAACACCGCTCAGCCTCTGCTTACCTTGGATTATGAATCGCGCCATGAGTTAAGACCGAATTTTTGGAGTGCGGGCGCCGTGTTCCCGCTTTTCCGACCGGAAGCATGGCTTCCGGAATTCAAAGCGTACGCGTAGCTTGCGCACTCCAAGGATGTTTTACATCATAGCTGTTTATGGCTATGCCCGGTTATGTTCACGCATAGGAATTTTCCGCCCGAGGCGGATCAGCTTATGGCTGACAATCCGTTGCAGTTCTCGACGTCCAGAGCGGCGTTTCGAACCGCCTCTACATCCGCCTTCGCCCAAGTGGCTACGGCAGGACAGGTCAAATTGTTGTAGAGGCCGTTCGACTTGTCCCGCCAAAGGCGGGATAGAACGGCAAAGTTTCCCTGAAGTATGCGCTGCGCTTAACTTCAGGGCCTAATTCACTACTGGCTAATCATGAGCCCAGCATTTCCCTAGCGATTTTAACGATATTATCGGAGGTGAAGCCGAATTCCTTGATCAGTACCTTGTAAGGGCCGGAGGCGCCGAAACGGTCCAGGCCGAACACGCGGCCCTTGGCACCCACATATTTTTCCCATCCCATGGTAGAACCTGCCTCGATCGCCAGCCGCAGTTTGCAGTATGGCGGGAGGACGGCTTTCCTGACCTTGTCCGGTTGTTGTTCGAACAATTCCCAGGATGGCATGCTGACGACCCTGACAACCAGTTGCGGATCTTGAGCCAGTTCCCTGGCCGCGTCAAGCGCCAGTGACACTTCGGAGCCGGTGGCGATCAGGATCAGCTTCGGCCGGCCCTTGGCGCTTTGCCACAGCGTATAAGCGCCCTGTTCAAGACGCCGGGCAGGCGGGAATTGTGACCGGTCAAGGACCGGTAATTTCTGACGCGTGAGCAGTAGGGCGGTTGGGCCGTTCCTGTTTTTCAGGGCGGCGACCCAGGCCGCACCGGTCTCCGTGGGATCCGCCGGGCGAATGACGGTCATGTGGGGCAGAAGTCTCAAGCTCGCGATATGTTCGATCGGTTCATGGCTGGGTCCATCTTCACCGACATAGAAGCTGTCATGGGTAAGCACGTAAATCACGGGCAGTTTCATGATACAGGCCAGGCGGATAGACGGCTTGAAATAGTCGGAGAACACGAAAAACGTGGCGCCATACCCGCGGAACCCGCCGTGCAGGGCCAAGCCGTTCAGGATGGCGCCCATCGCGTGTTCCCGGATGCCAAAATGCAGATTACGGCCCTGGAATGCGTGCGGGCCGACATCCCCCTGACCTTCCATAATAGTCTTGGTGCTGGGCGCCAGATCGGCGGAACCGCCCACCAGATACGGGATGGCCTTGGACAGGTTCTGGATAACGCTATGGGATGCGTTGCGCGTGGCCACCGGCTTGGCCGGATCGAATTGCGGAAGAAAGGACTCAAGCTTGTCGGGCAACGCGAGCTGTTGGGCGGTGTCCCAGGCCCTGGCCTTCTCCGGGTGCGCGGCGCGGTAGCGATTGAACTCGGCGTCCCACTGGGCGGCTTTTGCTTGCAGTTCCTGCAGGCGCGCGGCAAAGATCAAGCGCACTTCTTCCGGCACGAAGAATTCCTGGTCTACGGGAAATCCAAGATTCTTTTTGGTTGCCTTGACCTCATCGGGGCCGAGCGGCGCGCCGTGCGATTCGGCTTTGCCGGCCATGTTGGGACTGCCTTGGCCGATGCAGGTGCGGCCGATGATTAGCGTGGGGCGACTTGTCTCCTGGCGCGCCTGTGTCAGCGCCTGATCCAGGGCAGTCAGGTCATGCCCATCCACTTCCAGGACATTCCAGTGATACCCTTCAAAGCGCTTACGGACATTGTCACTATAGGCTAGATTGGCGGCTCCTTCAATGGTGATGCAGTTGCTGTCGTAGAACATAATCAGTTTATTCAGGCCCAGATGGCCGGCCAGGGAAAACGCCTCATGCGAGACGCCTTCCATCAGGTCGCCGTCACTGCAAATGCCGTACGTGTAATGGTCAACGATCTTGTTATTGTCGAGGTTGAATCGCGCCGCCAGCATGGCTTCCGCCAGGGCCATACCAACGGCATTACCGCACCCCTGGCCGAGCGGGCCGGTACTGGTTTCCACGCCGGGTGTCACCCCGAATTCCGGGTGACCGGGCGTGCGGCTTCCCCATTGCCGGAAAAGTTTCAGTTCGTCTAGTCGCAAATCGTATCCGGACAGGTGCAGCAGGCTGTAAAGCAACATACAGCCGTGGCCGGCGGACAACACGAAACGATCCCGGTCAGGCCAGGTCGGATGCGTGGGGCAGTGCTTCAAATGCTTGAGAAAGAGGACTGCCGCGAAATCGGCGGTACCCATGGGCATACCGGGATGTCCGGAATTGGCTTTTTGTACGCCGTCAATGGTCAGAACACGAATTGTATTGGCAGCCAGCGCGAGATTCATCGTTTTTTTTCTCCCTTTGCATTACATTAAAAACCTGAATAAAATCAGGACGTTCATGGAAAATAATCTATTGAACCGGTTGCCGAATGTAAAGACTCTTGTTTTTTTTTTGAAAAGATGATATTAAAAATAGGTTATGAAAATATTGGTGATTAACGCGGGCAGTTCATCGGTCAAATTCACGCTGTATGCAACGGATAGCGAGAAAATGCTGGCCAAGGGTCTGATTGAGCGCATCAATACCCCCAACCCCCGCCTGTGTTATTCCAATAATCGCAGCCAGAAAATCGAGAAGGATATATCGGCCAATTCCTATGAAGCGGCGATTTTCCAGGCCTGTTTGATGCTGATTGACAAGGATGTCGGCGTGATCAACACCCTGACGGAAATCGAGGGCATCGGCCACCGGGTTGTGCATGGCGGCGCCGCAATCTCGGGCGCCGTCCGCATTACCGGCGCGATCAAGCAGATCATCATGGACTGTTTTGCCCTGGCGCCGCTTCATAATCCGCCGAACTATGAGGGCATCGAGGCCTGCGAGCATTTATTTCTCGACATTCCCATGGTGGCGGTGTTTGACACCGCGTTTCATCAGACCATGCCGCCTGCCGCGTACACCTATGCCATACCTTATGAGATTGCGCAAAAAAACAAGATCCGCCGTTACGGATTCCACGGCACCTCGCATCATTACGTGGCCTTGCAGACCGCCGGCTTGCTGAAAAAAAACCTTGCTGAATTAAAAATGATAACGGCGCATCTGGGCAATGGATGCAGTATCACCGCCATTAACCGCGGTGAGGTCATTGATACCAGTATGGGGCTGACACCGCTGGAAGGGCTGGTCATGGGCACGCGTTGCGGGGATATTGATCCGGCGGTTGTTATATTTCTCCGCCGACTTGGTTACGGCATGGATGAAGTGGATAAACTACTCAATAAGTCCAGCGGCTTGCTGGGGCTGGGCGACATCGGCAGTAACGATATGCGCGATATTCTCCAGGCCATTGACAACAATAACGGACGGGCAAAATTGGCGCTGGATGTGTTCGTGCACCGGCTGGTCAAGTATGTCGGCGCCTATGCCGCCGTGCTGAACGGCTTCGACGCGCTGATCTTCACGGCCGGTATCGGCGAGAACGTCCCGCGCGTGCGGGCCATGGTGTGCGCGCCGTTGGAATTTCTCGGTATTCATCTGGACCCGGCTCGCAATAAGGTGAATGAACGGATAATCTCCCGGGACGGAATGTCGCCGGTAGTCATGGTCATTCCCACCAATGAAGAACTGATGATCGCCCGTGAAACGTATCAGATTCTGATGGCCTAGCAGGCGGGCGGGCAGGCCCGCTACACTATCCAATCTCGTGGCATGGGTTGGTGTAGAGGTCTGCCTACTGTAGCCACGAAAGGCAAAAGCGGGCCGTTCGCCACGTCGTCCCACGATAGGATCGGGGGACCACGCAAACCGCGTGGCAAGCAAGTTCATCACGCCCAAGGCGTGGTGGCCCCTTGGCTTCGCAGTGCGGAGCTGATGGGGTGAGAACGGCAGTTGCCCCGCCTTGTGCGGTCTGGTTCAAACACAAGCTGAATGAATACTGTGAAAAACGAACGAAAGGATTGTATCATGGCCGCAACAATACTGAAAAAAATCAGGATAAAAGCAAAAACCCTCGGACGAAAAATATGTTTGACCGAAAGTGATGATGTCCGCAACCTGCAGGCGGCCGCCCAACTGGCACAAAACGGATTCGCCCGGCCCGTGCTTGTCGGTGACGGAAAGGCCATGCAAGCCCTGGCCCGTGATAACGGCATCAACCTGGACGGTGTCGAGATAGCCGATATTCAGAGCCATCCGCGATTCAATGATTACGTTGCCGCGGTCGTTAGTCTCCGCAAGAACAAGGGATTAACCGAGGACCAGGCGCGGGTGTGGTTGCAGGACACCTGCGTGTTTGCTGCTGCTATGGTGTGCGCCGGCGACGCCCATGGGTATGTCTCCGGCGGCGGCAACCCCAAAGGCTACCACCACAACACCGCTGGCAAAGTCAAGCCGGCCCTGCAGTTGTTCCGCACGGCGCCCGGGATCAAAATTGCCTCGGCCTATTTCATCATGCAATTGCCGGATCCACAGTGGGGTTATAATGGCGCGCTGTTTTATGCCGACTGCGGATTAAATATCAATCCGAACGCCGAGCAGCTAGCTGAAATCGCCGTTACCACGGCCCGGACCTATGCCACCCTGACCGGTGATCAGCCCCGCGTTGGCATGATCAGCGGTTCCACCAAGGGCTCTGCCAAGAATCCCATTATTGACAAGGTCATTCAGGCCACGGCCAAAGCCCAGGCCTTGGCGCCGGAATTCAAGATTGACGGCGAGTTCCAGTTTGACGCCGCCGTCATTCCCGCCGTCGCTGCCAGGAAAGCGCCGCATTCGGAAATCGCCGGCCGTTGTAACGTGTTGATTTTCCCGGATTTAAATTGCGGCAATACTATGTACAAAGCTACCGAACGCCTGGCCGGCGCCGCGGCCATCGGCCCCCTGATGCAGGGCCTGCGCCGTCCATTCAACGATGTGTCACGGGGCTGTTCCGTCAATGACATCGTGGATTGCGCCGCCATGGCCGCCATCACGGAATGGACGGAGTAATAAATGAAGAATTAAGAAACGTGGCTAAAATTCGCTTTGTTTTTTCTGCATTCTTAATTCTGCATTTTTAATTTCTTACAGGATCAGCATGCAGTCCCCATAGCTGTAGAACCTGTAACGTTCCCGGATGGCCGTTTCGTAGGCGTGGCGGATCAGGTCTTGGCCGGCAAAAGCGCTGACCATCATCAGCAGGGTGGACGCTGGCAGATGAAAATTGGTCAGCATTGCCTGCACCACGCGGAATGAATACGGCGGGTGAATAAACAGACGGCTTCGGCCCTTGGCCGGCGTCATGGCGCCGTGTTCCGCGGCAATCGTTTCCAGGGTCCGCACGACTGTACTGCCCACGGCGATAATCCGGCCTTGCTGACGTTGAGTTTTAATAATGTGTTGGACGGCTGCGGCGGAAACATCATAGCGTTCCGGTTCCATCTGGTGAGCTTCAATCGTGTCTGTTGTGACCGGCTTAAATGTGCCCAGTCCGACGTGCAGGGTCACCGCCGCGCGTTCAATGCCCCGGCGTTCCAGGCGTTCCAGCAGTTCCGGCGTAAAATGCAGTCCGGCGGTGGGCGCGGCAATGGCGCCGGGAACCTGGGCGTACACCGTTTGATAGCGGTTCCGGTCCGTGGCCGTCTGCTTAACATTAACGGTGTCTGGAGACCGCTTAATATAAGGGGGCAGGGGCGGCACACCTTCCTGATCAAGGATTTTCATTAACGGCCGGTCATGGGTCAGACGCAGGAGCACGCGCCCGTTGCCGTGTCGGGTCAGCACTTCCGCCCGAATCCGCCCGCCCGCCAGTTCCAGGAATGCCCCCGCCGCGGGCGGGCGGGATGCTTTCACCAGGGCTTCCCAGAGGCTGGTATAAATATTCATGGCATCGGATGAAGGCGGTGACTGAATGGCCGCAGGGAGCGGCAGGGAATCGGGTAAGGGGGGTGGGACTGTAGCGCCGCCCGCCTGTCCCGAGCGTAGTCGAGGGGGTGTGCGGCGTTGCGTCATACCGTGACGCACTACAGCAGGCTCCCTTGCGGAATCGATCAGTTCTTCAATCAGAAGCACCTCAACCTGGCCGCCGGTCCTGGCCTTGCGGCCGAAAAGACGCGCGGGAATCACCCGTGTATCATTGACCACCAGCAGGTCTCCCGGCTGGAGCAAGTCCGGCAAATCGGCGACTTGCCGGTGGTCCAGCATGCCCGTGTCCCGATGGACGATCAGCATGCGGCTGCCGGCGCGATCCGGTGCTGGCTGTTGCGCAATAAGCTCGCGGGGTAATGGATATTCAAAATCGGATGTTTTCATGGGTCACTGCGGAGCGTACACTCCGCAGAAATATTGAAATAGCTATTGACCTTTTACTCCGGTTCAGGCTATATTTTTTTAATAACGCTAGTTGCATTATGAAGTTCGAACTGTTCCGGGTCAATACAGAGGAGATTTTATTATGAGGATACGTTGGCGGGATAATTCAAAATACAGTTTTACCCTCATTGAACTGCTGGTCGTTATCGCGATCATTGCCCTGCTGGCCGGACTGATTCTGCCGAATCTGGCGTCCGTTCGGGAACGGGCGCGCCGGGTCAACTGTCTTTCCAACCTGAATGGTATCTGGAAAACTATTTCCGCGTGGGGACTCAGTCCCGAAGACTCGTTTCGTCCCAACTTCCCCACCACCAATATTGCGGGTCCTGATGGCGTATTGACAGGTGTCGGGGGCATTACGCCGGAAATGTTCATCTGTCCGACTGCGGCGGGAGAATATGGCACACGCCCGGCCATGACGCTTTCCAATATGACGGCATCCAACAGCAGTTACTGTTATTATGTCGGCCGGCGCGACACCGACGGCGACAAGGTCATTCTGTGTGACCAGGACGGTGCCATGACAAATGCCGATGTCGACCACTGGGGTCATAATCATCTCGGTAAAGGCGGACGACCGGAAGGCGGCAATATTGTCAAGGTGGCCGGATCGGGGCAGTGGGTGGATTCCACCAACAACCCGAGCCGGGTCTGTATTACCAACCCGGTGATTTCCAATGCTTTCAACATGGCGGGTGTGACTGCCACCAACTTGTATTGATGCCCGTTAGAATCTTCCGCTGGGATTTCTATCCAATTTATGCAGATCTTGCTTAAGGTGTTTGACAGGCGCTTGCTGTCGAGCATGTTACCGGAAGATTCCAAGTCCAGCAGCCTGTCAGTACAATTCATCCGTACCCGGCACACCGGCACGGGTCACGACGAGGTCGCTGGCTGGCGCCTGCCCCTCAATCACCCGCATCTTCTTCCACCGACCCTGGCGATAGCGGATATAGAAGACCAGCGCCATCAGGCATATATAGGCCGTGGCGAATGACCAGATTACATACAAGCCGGCATTGAACCTGGTCACGGCCAGATAAATCGGAATCACCATGACACTGGTGGTTAGGATCAACACGGTCCAGCCGATAAATTTAGTGTCGCCCGCGCCCTTGAGTGTGCCGGAATAAATCACGTTGAAAATGTCAAGCACGCTGTAGAGCGCCACGAAACGGAGCAGGATCACAGCCATGGCGCGCACCGCGGCAAATTCAGCCGGATCTTGTCCGGACGATTGGAAGATATTGCATAGCGGCACCGGAAAGAGCACAAAAATCAGAGCCACAGTCCACATGTAGGCGCTGGTCAAATGCAGGGCGCTGTGCGTGGCCGTCACGCCGTCCTCCGGCCGGCCGCGGCCGATGGCCTGACCTACCAGAGTGCTGACGGCAATGGAGAACCCGATCATCGGCATGAAGCACAGTGAATTCAAGGCGAACGTCAGATTGGTGGCGGCAAGTTCATTGCGGCCGAGCCGTCCGATCATCAGCAGGAAGAACGAGAAGGCGAACATTTCAATAAAGAACTGCAGGCCGGCCGGCGTGCCGAATTTCAGCAGACGCGCGAACAGTTTACGGTCGAACCGCTGCCTGGAGCGTACGCCGTAAACCGCTTCGTTTTTAGCCCTGAAGACCACAAAAATAAAAAGGATCAGCATTACGACATGACTGGCCACGGTGGCCAGGGCCGAACCGGCGACACCAAGTTCCGGCAGACCACACAATCCGTTGATGAGCACATAGTCGAGCGGCACATTCAGCGTCATGCCGATTAGATTGATGATCATGATGACACGGGTTAACCCCCGACCGGAATAAAAACTGGCCAAGCCGTCGTGCAGGAGCGGAAAAATCGAGCCCAGCATCAGGATGGAGAAATAAACGGACTCCAGTGTCCGGACTGCCGGCGCGTGTCCGGCCAGCCGGAAGATGGGCGTGCCGATCGGCGCAAGTGCCGCCAGGATCAGTCCGGCGCCGAGGCTGAAATAGATCGCCTGCCACAGGGCGCTGCCAACGCGCCGTGGCGTACCCGCGCCGATATATTGAGCCACGAACGTGTTGGTAAACCCGACGATGCCCATAAAAAAGCACATGAACATGAACGCGAGCAGGCCGGCTGGCGTGGTCGCCGCAATAGCATCCAGCGAATAGCGCCCCAGAAACAGCCGGTCGGTAAACAGCATGACGGTATGCGCGCCCATGCTGATCACCAGCGGCAGGCTGACGCGGAGCACGTCGTTGTACCCGTTTGGCTTTCTCCAGCGCGAGATAAATTTGGCAATCAGGGGCATGATATTTACCAATCCGTTTGGCGGCAGAGCCGCAACGATAGTTCCGATTGTTATACTGGAATGCGGGCAAAAGAAAAGTGTAAATATGCGTGATAGTGGGCGATAGAGGTCATCTCCATCCGAGACACATTATAGTTGACGGTGGGATATCCGTAGGGTAAAGAACAACAATTGGCCGGCGATCCATGCGGACAACAGTGACCGGCTTCAACAGATTCACCGGCGGTTCATGACTGCTTGGTATATTGTATGTATGCCCCGGATCAATAATCATCATAGGGAGATGTTGATATGAGTCAGACATATAATACTATCCCATCCGGTGGCCTGTCGCTAAAAAGCGCACCAGTGGTTTGCGCCGCGGATGCCGACGCGCTTGAATTGCTGGCCGCTCAGGAGTTGATCCGCTATCTGCGGTTATTGACCGGCAGTGAGAATCCGCGGACGGATCGGTTGCCCGGCCAAGGCACGGTCATTGTATTACACCCCGCCGCCTGCCGGGAATTGGGAGTGACGGCCGCAGCATGCGACCCGGGCGATCAGGGATTTGTGATCCGCTCCGGCACGCGGGGGCAACTGCATTACGTTGCTATTGCCGCCCTGGCGCCGCGGGGACTGCTTTACGGGGTATATGCCTTGCTCGAGGAACTGGGGATGGGTTTTTACCTGGGCGGCGAAACGTTCCCTGATCAACAGGCTGATAGCGTTCTCCCGATCGGATTCCAGCGCAGCCAGCGTCCGGTCTTTGCCGTGCGCGGTAATTTGCTGCATGACAACGCCCTGGTGGGCGTAACGACGTGGGGTCTTGCCGATTTCCACCTTTATCTTAATCAGCTCGCGCGTCTGCGGTGTAACACCTTTATCCTGCTGTCCTATAATAACGACTTTGAACCCCGGGAGGAAGAGCCGGGTATCCAGCCGGTCATGTCGAGTCTCACCCGGCCCTGGCGGGCAGCGGCTGCGCTGAGGACTTCCCAATTTGCTTTTGGCTCCGGCGATTGCTTCGACCACGATATTTACTCCAGTCCGGCGGGACAGCTTTCAGGGGATCCGTTGGCTCAGCGGAAAGAAACGGTGCGTGTTTTCAGCGAGGCCATGCGTCTCGGCCGGCGCTGCGGCATTGACGTGGCCGCGGGTCTTATCGAACCGGTGGGCGATGTGAATAACCCGATAGATCCGATGGCACCGGAAGTGCGGAACCATTTCAAGGCGCGCGTCCGGCGTTTCTTGCAGCATTACCCGCACTTGACTTATTTTGTTCTGACCAATCACGAGAGCGGCGGTTGTGTAGGCACACGGCCGCCGGCTGAGGGCACGCCGGCACAGCGCCTGTTTGCTGAACGGCGCGATATCTTTGCGTATCTCGGGAATTCCCGGCGGGCGTGGGAGGCCATCAGGTTCCTGGCTTTTGCCGAAATGGCCCGTGCGGTGATCCTGGAGACGGCGCCCCAGGTCCGTCTCGTGCTTTCAGGCTGGGGCGGTGATCGCTGGATGCGTTTTGCTGATTACTATTCGGGATATGACGGGCTCTTACCGCTGGATGTGATCTTCACCTGCCATGACAATATCGAGACCTCAGTTGCCACCACGGTCAGCGCCGTTTTCGGCCAACTCTCCCCCCGCCGTCAGCGGTGGGCGATTCCCTGGGTGGAGAATGACGGATCGGATTTCTGGTCGCCTCAGCCGAATATCGAATCCCTCCGCCATCTCGCTCCCGATGCGCTCCGCCAGGGATGCCAGGGATTGCTCACGATGCAGTGGCGGACGCGCGATATCGAAGAGGAGACGGGGTATGCCGCCCGTTTTGCCTGGGATCCGTCGCTGACGCCGGAGTCTTTTTACCGGCGCCTGGCGCGCGACGCGTTCGGTCCGGACCAGGAGGAGTACATGGCCCGTCGTCTGCTGACGCTACAGCGATTGGGGGAACGCTGGACGGGGGTGCAGGGCACGCCGGAGATCGGAGAGATGATCTTTACCGGCTGGCAGCCGCATATACCGTTTGAACTGGGCCCGGAAGCGATCCGGTTTCTACTGTCCTTTGCCCGGCGGGCTGTCCAGTGCCTGGTGAAACCATTTTCGGAAAGTGATCCGTTGCTGGGCGCGGACGAAGTGGCGCTTTTCAACCAGAAGCACGAGGCCTGCGTCTCGGCCGGCGCGGATAACCTGGATATGTCTCAGATCGGAGTCAGGGAATTCCAGGATATTGTCCGTCGTCTGGAGGCGCTGGCCACAGAGACGAATGAAGATCAACTGCGGGAAGCACTGCGCGCAATGACGGAAATCGCCTATGACGCGCGCACTCGTCTGATTCGCCGTTGGATGCCTTCCGCACAGTTTTCCGCCGTGGATCTTTTCCTTAACGCGGCCCACCGTCTGCAGCGCAATGCCGGTGTCCGCAGGAAGATGGCTGTTCTCGGTGAAATCCGCGCGGCGCTTCGCCTGCTGCGGGACCGCTACGTAGCCGCGGGTCGCACGGGCCGGCTGGAACGTCTGGATTACCTGGCGGCGAATATGGATTTTGTCATGAACTATGACCGGGTGGCCATACTCCTGGCGTCCGGCGAGGCGGTGGATCAGGCTTTGAACAAAACCCGGGCACTGCGCGATAAAAACCGCCCGGCGGCGGCTGTCGCGGCCCAAGCATATACCATGCTGGCAACGGCGGGCATGCGCGCGGCGGTTTTGGCGCTGACCCATAAACTCAGCACGCGCGATGCATGGGGGATTCTGGCCACGGTCAACATCAAACCCGTTGCGCGGTATTGGCAAATCCTGGAGCAGTTGGAATCTTATCTGCCGGTTCAGCCACCCCACGAACTGCCGGCGGAGATTCGTGACGGCGCGGTGCATCTCCGGTGGGTCCCGGTACCGGGGCTGGAACATACGCAGGGGCTTAACGTTTATCGGGCTGATACCGGGTCGGCGCCGGGTCGGCGGCTCACCCGCGACCCGATTCCACCGCAGACAGCGGTGTTTATTGACCGTCCTGATCGCGCCGGATGCTATCGTTATACTGTCACGGCGGTGCATGCCAACGGATGGGAAAGTCCCGCTTCGCATCCGGTTGATATTGAATGGGGGGAGCGGAGGAGCACGCCTCGCATCATTGCGGCGTTGCCGCCCAGCGTCCTGGAGACCGGTTGCCCGCTGAATCTGTGCGTGGTGGTCCTGGGGCCGATCCCCGTTGACAAGGTAATATTGCGTCACCGTATGGGTTCCATGGGATCATGGACGGAGCGGGCGATGTCCCGCGGGTGGCGCCATGCGTATCACGCGCAGATTATTCCGGACGCCATTAAGGAAGGTGTTTTAGAATTCTATATTGAGGCGCGGGATTATGAAGGCGGATGCACACATTGGCCGGCCACGGCAATCCAAGGCCGCCCGTGGACTGCCAGCGTGGTCCGGTAGACGTGATATATGGCGCCGGTATTCCCTAATAACCGTGGGATTATTTTTGAGGGGTGGCCCTGGACCCTCCCGGCGATTTTTATTTTCGTTTTTTTGCAAGATCAACGCGTTCAGCCTGCGCGTCCAGCCAGGCGGCATGCGGCGCAAACGTGCGATGCTGCGGCAAGTCCACACACAGTTCCAACGAGCGAATTCCGCGTACGTCCACATCGAAGGGCCGGGCGCGCCTGCCATGGAGCATCTGCACCGGCCCCCACAAGACCCGGCCGTCGCCCTTAATCCGGAAAACGGCGGAACCACTCTCCTGCGCTGACAAAGACACGGACGCCCCGTTAATATCCTCCATGCCCACTGCGCCGCGCAATCGCCGAAACAGGCCCCGGAAGGGATAGATAATCCTCGATGCCGCACATGTCCCCAGCCCCCTGGCATAGTGGCGGTCCTGACAGCTTAAGGCTCCGCCGCCCACACTGCGGTCCCGCTTGACGGTGAGATGCCCGCTGGTCGCCTCCGTCCACGGCAGGTCGGAGAGATACATCCAACGCGGCAGTTCTTTGCCAACGCGCGCGTCCACGCGCGCCACCGATTTGTTCCACCGGAATCCATCCATACCCGCCACGCCGACCTCGAACCGGTGACGGCTTCCGTAAACCAGACCGCCGATGCGGCACCGGTCGCCAAAAACATGCCCCACCAGGTATCCATCCATCTTCACAAAAACGCTTTGCGATGACAACATAACGCCACCCCATGACAACTCCACCGTCCATGGGTCAATGTCGCGGACCGACGGCATAGCAGTGAACCCATCCGGCTTGGTTTGCCAAGCCCGTTTGGTTGCCGGTCGGAATTCCACGCGCCTGTCACATCCGGGCGCGGTTCGCCCGCCACCTGCGCGCCATAGCGCCCCTGGAACAAATACCCGCACTCGCCATGCCGTTGACATCCGACTGCTAAAAGTGAATAATATGGCAGTCGAGGATAAAGTCTTACATGCATCCAGTCATTTCGCCGCAAAACTTACGCAGAAGACAGTTGGGCAACATAAGGGTATAAAAATTTTAAACGAGAAGCTGGCTGGGTTTTTGGCGGCAGCCTGAAATACGCAAATTGTCGTTGTTCGGATCAGTTTTGCGGGATGATTTTCGAGCGGACAATGACATGGATGCTTTGATGAGAAGTTAACGGCTCTTACTAAAATGAAAGGAGTATACTATGAGTGTTGTATTCAATGCGGATGAAGTCTTTGAAATGGCGGCACAGATAGAACGCAATGGCGCGGCTTTCTATCGAAAAGCGGCCGGGAATAATCCGGAAGGCCGCGAATTCCTGTCGCAGTTAGCTGAGCAGGAGGACCAGCATCTGGCCACCTTTGAAGCCATGCGGAAGGAACTGACAGCTCGGGAAGTGGAGTCCACGGCCTTCGATCCTGATAATGAGGCGGCCCTGTACTTGCAGGCCATGGCCGGAGGTCACGTTTTTGATGTGAGTAAGGATCCAACTGCAATGTTGAACGGGAATGAGAGCCTGAAGGATATCATCCAGATTGCGATCGGCCTGGAAAAGGATTCGATTATCTTCTATCTCGGTATAGAGGCGATGATTCCCAAGAAGCTGGGTAAGGAAAAGATGAACTTAATCATCAAGGAAGAAATGCGCCATATCCGCTGGTTAAATGAAAAGCTGTGAAGGCAGAGGTGGGCACTATGACCAACGACTACCAGGGCAGGCCTATAGAACCAACATCTGCTGTTGATTATGCCGCCGGGTCAATTGTCAGCAAAACGTTATTGGACCGGAAGGCGGGGACCCTGACCCTTTTCGCTTTCGATGCCGGACAGGGCTTGAGTGAACATACTTCGCCGTATGATGCAACGTTATATATCCTGGAAGGCACGGCGAAGCTGATGATTGGCGGCCGGGAAGTCCTGGCCAGAGCCGGTGAGATGGTCATCATGCCCCCCCATGTTCCCCACGCAGTGAAGGCAACCGAGCGTTTCAAGATGCTGTTGATTATGATAAAATAAAATTTATCCGGTAAACCCGGATCCGCCTGTATTTATGTCGAAAAACTCGCAACCGGAGCAGACAGTTGCAAACACTTATTCTCATACTGGCTGAATTCTGGAACACACTCTGCGAGATGGCGCCATACCTGCTCTTCGGTTTTCTTGTCGCCGGAATGCTTTCCGTTCTCGTCTCGCCTGCACTGGTGGCAAAACATCTGGGTGGACGCGGTATCTGGCCGATTTTCAAGGCATCACTTTTCGGGGTTCCTCTGCCCCTGTGTTCATGCAGTGTTATTCCAGTAGCTGCTTCCCTGCGCCGGCACGGCGCAAGCAAAGGCGCAACCACGGCGTTTCTGCTGTCAACACCGCAGACGGGCGCCGACAGCATCATGGTCACTTTCAGTTTACTGGGACCTGTTTTTGCTGTTTTTCGGCCGCTGGCCGCTTTTTTGACGGGGCTTGTCGGCGGTTCGATTGTTGAAACTTTTGGGAGTAGCGCAGCCCAAATTGAACCATGCCGCGATGCATGCTGCTGTCCAACACGTCCGCAATCTCGATTGATGCGAGTTCTGCATTATGGATTCGTGGTTCTGCCGGGTGAGATTGGCAGGCCTTTGCTGTTAGGACTGGTGGTCGCGGGGGCTATTGCTGCTTTTATTCCAGCCAATTTTTTCTCTGAGACAATCGGAACGGGATTCCTGGCGATGGTTGTCATGATGGTTCTCGGCATACCTGTTTATGTGTGCGCGACAGCTTCGGTGCCAGTTGCTGCCGCCATGATGCTCAAGGGTATATCGCCCGGCGCCGCCCTGGTTTTCCTGATGACCGGGCCGGCAACTAACGCGGCGGCAATTGCTACCCTGTGGAAAGTCCTGGGAAAACGGAGCGCCCTGATATATCTGGGGGTCGTGGTCATTAGCGCCCTTGGGTCCGGGCTGCTGATGGATTATGTGTTTACGATCGGCAATGTTTTGCCTGGCCCGGCAACGGTCTGGATGTTGCCCTTAAGCGTCAAGATTATTTCTGCTCTTGTGTTGTTGGCAGTTCTGGGCGTGGCAGTATTCAGACCGCGCAGGCAACATCCAGAAGCTCACGCGCAAACGTGACTGTCGAAAAACATGCTTAAGAGCGGCCACGACAGAGCCCTGCGACAGGC
>CAYQNY010000003.1:0-42642 GCA_964418925.1 uncultured Verrucomicrobiota bacterium | reverse complement strand
GAATGCGTGGCCTTAGCCGGGATAACGCCGATATGGGTGGTTACGACCCGGCATCCGAGATCCACGGCCAAATCCACGACGCGTTGGGAATCTTCGATGCGTTGGGGATTATCCTCCGCGATCTGGAAGCCATGTCCCCCGAAGTCGCCGCACAGTGCGGCGATTTCCAGTCCAAGATCTTCGATCTTCCGACGGAGTTCAGAACGGGCGGCAGAGTTAAGATTGGCTGGGAGCATGTCGTCGTGGGTAGCGTAAATTTGTACGCCATTCACGCCCAAGTCGGCGGTGGCCCGGAGTCCTTTATCCAGTCCGAGCCGGAACGATTCAACCATGACGCCTATTTTCATGCTAACCTCCGGTGGTAAAATTAATATCAGAATATCAAACCAGAAATCCAGGCATTGTCCAGACTATTGTTATATTGCGGACATATGCCAGTTTATATAGACTACCAAGGTTTAAAACGATCCTGATAGCTATAATATGCAGGCGAATAAAGGGTAGGGCAGGCGTCCCGCCTGTCCTACGGGTTTAAACAGGAGGATTGGGAATGATTCGGATCACCAAGACGGCGAATAATTTTGAGCGGGAACCCATGCGGGCGCCCTTTGGATTCAAAGGGGGCTACCTGACCGAAGCCTGGCAGACGGTGGCCTTGATGGAAAGCGAAGCGGGGCGTCAGGGCCTGGGCCTGGGGACGCAAAGCGTGTTGTGGTCCGACGCGCAAGTCTTTCTAAAAAATTCCGAGTCGGCCGGCAACAGTCTCATGTATCTGATGACGGCCCATGCGCTTGATGCGGCCCGCGGCATGAGTTTTAATACCCCCATGGATCTGCTGGAGGCGCTCTTGCCGCCGGTTTATAAATACGGGCAGAAAATCACCGGCAATCGCAATTTACGTTTGACGTTTGCCTTGAATGCGCTGGTGGCCGTGGATAACGCGGCCTGGCAGTTGTATGCGCGGGAAAACAATCTGGCTGATTTTGACGCTATGATTCCGGAAGCGATGCGGCCGGCGCTGGCGCAGCGGCACCAGGAATTGGCGAGCATTCCGCTGATGTCCTACGGTGTCGCCATGCCTGAGATTGTCAAGGCGGTGGACGACGGCTATTTCTTTCTCAAGGTGAAAATTGGTTCTGATCCGGACAAGGATGGCGACCAGGATAAAATGCTGGCCTGGGATAAGGAACGGCTGTCGGCGATCCATGCGGCGGTCAAGGATCGGCAGATTCCCTACACGCAGGATGGCCGCATTCCGTATTACCTGGATGCCAACGGACGGTATGACAGCAAGGAGCGGTTGCTGTGTCTGCTGGATCATGCCGCCAGGATCGGCGCCCTGGAACGGATCATGATCGTGGAAGAACCGTTTCCAGAGGAATACGAAGCAGATGTTCGTGACATTCCCGTGCGCCTGGCGGCGGACGAGAGCGCTCATTCGGATAAGGAAGCGCTGGAACGCATTGAAATGGGATATGGCGCCATTGCGTTAAAGCCGATTGCCAAGACCCTGAGCATGAGCCTGAAGATCGCCAAGATTGCCCATGATCGCCGGGTGCCGTGCTTTTGCGCCGACTTGACCGTGAACCCGATCCTGGTGGATTGGAATAAAACCGTGGCGGCGCGCCTCGCACCGTTGCCGGGAATGACCATTGGCTTACTGGAAACCAACGGTCATCAGAATTACCGGAACTGGAAAATCATGAAAACCTACCATTCGTGTCATCCCGCTCCCTGGATGGAAACGGTCAAGGGATGTTTCCGTCTGGATGACGATTTCTATGCGCGCAGCGGAGGTATCCTGGAATCAAGCCCGCATTATGCGGCGCTGGTCGGCGCGTGAGATTACAGGAATTCCGCCAGGGACTATTTTTTGGTTGCCTGGGGACGGCTTTTTTTATCCTGTTTAACGTTGATCCCCAGCTTGGTGATCCCGATTCGCTTGGCAATATCAAGGACCAGAACGACATGTTGAAACGCCACGTCCCTGTCAGCCTCAATCATCAGCGGCTGTTCCCTGGGGTCCGCGATGGTCTTACGCAGCTGTTCTTCCAGGATATCGGCGTGGATGGGTTTGCCTTCGAAAAAAATCACACCCTGTTGGTCTAATTGGATGTTCAGTGCCTGCTGACGTGGGGTATCCGTGGTCCTGGCCTTGGGCAGGTTGATTTTGATCTGGGATTTGACCAGGAACGGCGTCATCACCATGAAAATGAGGAGCAGGACCAGGGCGATGTCAATGAATGGGAGCATGTTCATGTCCGCCATGATCCGATACTTATGGTTGTGGGGTGTTGCGATCATTGCAGGTCAATGGGTTTCAGAGGCAAGGGCTTCAATCAGGTCGTACATGGCCAGATCAATATCCTGGGTCAGGGTCTCGATTTTGCGGACACAGTAGTTGTAAAACATGACTGCTGGAATGGCCACCATCAGGCCGAAAGCGGTCGTAATCAGCGCCTCGGCAACGCCGGCGGAAACGACTTCGGGACCTGCGCCGGCGCTTATGGCAACGGCCTGAAACGCCTTGATAATGCCCGTCACGGTTCCGAAAAGCCCCACGAACGGCGCGGTGCTTCCGATGGTGCCCAGAATCGCTACATACGATTCCAGCCGGTTGATCTGGGCTTGCAGGGCGTAACGGCCGGCGCGTTCCCGGTCTTCCCGGTTGCCTGTTTGGAGCAGAATGCGGGCGGCGACCGCGGCGACCGGCTTGTTAATCCGCTGACAATACGCCGCCGTCCGAGCCGTTCCCTGTTCGCGGACCATCCTGATGACGGCAGCCACAAAAGATTGGGCATTCATTCGCGCCCGCCGCAGTGTTGTTACGCGATCCATAATAACAGTCAGGGATATCACCGACATAATCAGCAGGACGCTGAGAATCGGCCAGCAGTTGGCGATCATTTCTCGATATAAAAAACCGCTCATAACTTTCAAACTCCTTATTCTTTTGCAATTAACTCGTCCGCCATGTCCGTCCGCGCCTGGCAAGGGATCAGGCCGGGGAGTCCGTAAAAAATCAGGGCTATTATGATCATGTTTCTGCGCGGGATGCAATGCGAAAAATACCGCGTGTCAGCGCACTTTATTCTGCTCACGGCGTTTTTTGATAATGGCCTCTGCCAGCGCTATGGGCACCGTCTCGTAACGCTCGAATTGCATGGTGTAGCCGGCCCGGCCCTGGCTGAGCGTCCGGATGACATTGGCGTAGCCGAACATTTCACTGAGCGGCGCCATGCCGCGGATGACCCGGTGTCCCATCTTGGTATTCATCTCGTCAATGCGCCCGCGCCGCTGGCCGATACTGCCGACGATGGCGCCCATGAATTCTTCCGGCGTAGTGACTTCGAGCGACATTACCGGTTCGATTATCCGGGGGTGGGCTTTCAAAAACAGGTCACGAAAGCACGCCCGGCCGGCTTCCTGAAAGGCCATGTCGCTGGAGTCCACATCATGGGATGATCCGTCGAAGAGCACAACGCGAACGTCCACCACCGGGTAACCGCCCAGCGGACCGCGTTCCATCGCGCGGATGACTCCTTTTTCGACGGCCGGAATATATTCCGAGGGAATATGGCCGCCCTTCACCTCGTTCACGAATTCAAAGCCTTCGCTCTTGGCCAGCGGCTCCAGCCGGAGACAGACGTGTCCGTACTGTCCGTGCCCGCCGCTCTGTTTGACGTGCTTATACTCGCCTGTCATGGGCTGGGTAAGCGTTTCGCGGAAGGCCACTTCGGGTGGTCCCACGGTCACGCCGATGCTGAATTCCCGCTGAAGACGGTCCACCAGGATTTCCAGATGCAGTTCGCCCATGCCGGAGAGGATCGTTTCCCCGGTTTCCTGGTCCAGCTTCACGAAAAATGTCGGATCTTCTTCCGCCAATCGGTGCAGAGCATCCATGGTTTTTTCGCTGTCAACCCGGCTCTTGGGCTTGATGCTGATGGACATTACCGGTGCGGGAAATTCAATGGATTCCAGAATGATCGGATGTCGGGGATCGCAGAGCGAATCGCCCGTTTTGGTTTTGGTCAGGCCGATGACCGCCACGATATCGCCGGGATAAGCTTCGGTCAGGCTTTCCGAACGGTTGGCATGCATGCGCAACAACCGTCCCACCCGCTGTTCGTCCTGCCGCGTGCTGTTGACGATGGTGTCGCCGGTGTGCAGGACGCCGGAATAGATCCGGATATAGGTCAGCTTGCCGGTGTGTCGTTCATTCAGAATCTTGAACGCCAGGGCGGAAAACGGCGCGTCATCGGTCGGCGCGCGTTCGGCGGCTGTTTCGCCGTCTTCCGTGCCGCTGATTGGCGGCAAATCGCCCGGCGCCGGCAGAAAATTAACGATGCCATTCAGCAAGGACTGAATACCCTTGTTTTTCAGGGCGGCTCCGCAATACACGGGGATGACTCTGCGCGCAATGGTCGCCGCGCGGAGAATACGCATAATATCCGTGTTGGGCAGATCACCGGTGGTCAGAAAGATATCCTGCGCGGTGTCGTCCTGTTCGGCGCAGGCTTCCGCGAGACGAGATCGCCATTCCCGGGCCATGGCCAGGTGCTCGGAAGGAATATCCTGCGCGTCACATGCTTGATTCAGCGTGTTATCGGCATAGAAAACGGCTTGCATGGCAACCAGATCAATAATACCGCTGAAACTTGCTTCCTGTCCGATGGGGATGGCGACAGGCATCGCGCAGGCGCCCAGGATGCCCCGGATTTTTTCCAGCACGCCGAAGAAATCGGCGCCATCGCGGTCCATCTTGTTGATAAAGGCGATTTTGGGCACGCCGTATTTTTCGCTTTGTTTCCAGACCTGTTCCGATTGAGGTTGAACGCCGCCGACGGCGCAAAAGAGGGCCACGGCGCCATCGAGCACCCGCAGGCTGCGTTCCACTTCAGCGGTGAAATCAATGTGGCCCGGGGTATCGATCAGCGTGATGTCATGGTTATTCCAGGAGAAGGTCGTGGCCGCCGAAGTGATCGTAATGCCGCGCTCGCGTTCCTGGGCCATCCAGTCCATCGTGGCGGCGCCGTCATGGACTTCACCGACTTTGTATGTCTTGCCGGAATAAAAGAGCAGTCGTTCGCTGACGGTCGTCTTGCCGGCGTCAATATGCGCCATGATGCCGATATTACGAATATGCGCTAGTTCGATTTTTCGTCCCATGGGATTAGCCTTAATTATTCGCCACGAAGGTTCAGAGATCAGAGGTCAGAAAGAAAACACACCCTCAGGCTCTGCCCCATGACCCTATGATTTCTGACCTCTGATCCTCTTCTTAGTCTCTTATCAAAAAGTTAACAACAACATGTTGTGAGTTCGCAATAATGCAAAAATAAATCAGGATTATCTCGCGCCCGGCCTCCCGGCCTCGAGGTCCCAAGACGCGGAGAATTATTTCTTGTTATTCTCTGCGCCTCCCCGCTTATAGCGGGGCCACGCGAATCGCGTGGCAAGCAAGTTTACCACGCATGCGGCGTGGTTGCGACCCTGCCCCGCATTGGATGCGGGGTCTGCGCGAAAATTATAAATTTTAATTGTTCGCCGCAAGGCGAACCCCTTTTTTCAGCTCAGTCTGAAAAAAGCGGCACTATGAGGAATCCATGCCGAAACTACAAGGATTTTTTTCTAGTATCAGCAAGGCCTTCGTGTTATTTATTGAACTTAAGCACGGTTCAAAGTTCCATGTTCATTCGTCAGCTGACGAAAATGATGATTTTTTTGAACCATGTCAAATATTGTCACTATCGGGAAAGGATCGGATACGATGAGCACATCGGCTGAGAAAGTCATCCGCAGCGCCGGATTTGAAGATGCCGGCGTTATCTTTGCGCTCATCAAAGAGCATCCGCGGGAAATCCTATCGCGGTCTGTGAGCGACATTGTTCAGAATATTGACCGTTTTCTTGTGTGTGAGGTCAAGGGCCGGATTGTCGGCACGGCGGCTTGGCAGATTCTCCCTGAAATCGGGCGTGCGGATCATTCCTCCATTGAAATCAAGTCCGTGGCGGTTGCCAGGAGATTTCAAGGCAAGGGGATCGGGACTGCCATGATCAAGGCGGTGCTCCGGCGCGTGCGAATCTATCATCCGGTACAGATCGTGGTACTGACATTTTCGCCGGACTATTTCCAGCGATTCGGCTTCCGGGAAGTACCGAAAGAAACGCTGATGCACAAGCTCTACATGGGTTGTATCAACTGCACCAAGTATGAGTCGCCTTTCACGTGCCCTGAAGTAGCCATGACACTGACCCTCAAGTCTAGGCAAAAGCAGAAAGCGTAGATAATCCGCAAGGAAAAACGTTCAACTTCCAACAATCAACTTTCAACATTATCTTGAAGTTAAATGTTAAGCGTTCAAAGTTGAGTGTTGAATGTTTGCTTGGCGGCGGCAAAGTCGCTTTCATCATTTCCCTGTTCGGTTCTATACGCCGCTACACCTGATTGGGTTGCGTTATTCCGTTCCGCCGAAAATTATCAGCATGTCGGCCACTTCCGGTTGCTGTGCGGCCGTGGCCCAAGCCAGAGGGGTTTTGTTTTGTACGTCACGGGCATTCACGTCCGCGCCTGATTTCAACAGGAGTTCCACGACATCGGCTTGGCCCTTGGCGACGGCCATATGCAGTGGCGTGACACGGTTTTTCCCGTCGGTGCGGAGATTGGCATCAACCCCCAGATCCAGGAACAGATTAACCAGGTCGACATAGCCCGCTTCGGCCGCCAGATGAATCGGCGCGACCCGGATGACGCCATATTTGATGCCGAAGGCGCGCGGATCGGCGCCCTGGTCCGTCAATATTCTTGCGATCGTCATTCGGTTGAAGGCCGTAGCCTTATGCAGCGGGGTCATGCCATAGCGGTCCGTGGCCTTGACGTTGGCGCCATGGGCCAGGAGCAACTTCACCATGTTGGTCTGACCGCTAATGACGGCCCAGTGCAGAGGAGTGAACCCGCTTTTTCTGTTTGGCTTGTTAATCAGCTCGGGATGCTTAGCGATGATTGCAGTCAAGCGGGAAAAAGATTTCTTTCTGACAGCCCTTTCGGCCGCGTTGGTCTGCACGTATCGGTTGAATAGCATGACAAACGCCACGGCGGCGACGGCGATCATGATCAGGAGCAGTATTTGCTTAAAAGAGGTTTCAGCCAGATTCATGGAGTGTGCCTTCTTGTCAAAATCTTATTTTGGAGTGCGGGAGCCAGCTTCCTACATCTGCTGCGGCTACGAAGGCTGAGTGCTCCCGCTTTGTTCCGCGAAGCCATTGCTTTGCGGAAGAAAAGCGCAAGCGAGACTTGCGCACTCCAAGGAAGTTTTGCCATCTTATTGGATGGCGGCTATGCTGTGCCAATAAATCTTCGCAAAAAAACAAGATTTATTATTTCCCGCCGGCAGTTGCGGCCGGGAGAGCTCCCCCCAGTTTCTGGAGGCTATTGGCGGCCAGTTTCGCCGACGGATAATTTTTGTATGCCGCGATCAGTCGAGAGTAGGTTTTCCGCGCGTTAACGGGATCCTCGGCGAGTTCATACACCTGCCCCTTGAGATAGAGGGCTTCGGATACATAGTCGGGGAAGGCTTCATACAGAACGATGACTTTGGTCACGTTGTCGTCCGCCGCCTTGATCATTGTCTTCATGGAAGTGATGTTGCCCTTCTGCTTGAACTCCTTGGCGCGCGCCAGCTGGCACCGCGCCACGCCCAGCATGGCGCCAATGCGGGCTTCGCCTCTTTCCTGCTTCCAGACCGCCGTAAACATTTTCTCCGCTTCAATATAATTTTTATTGCGTTCAAGAATCGTGGCCAGCTTGACTTTGCCCTGTTTGCCCGGTTTATACCAGGGGAATTCCGCCAGGACTTTTTCAAACGCCGCCTTGGCGGCCTCGAAATCGTTCTGGCGGTACTTAATATCGGCGATGCCGAACCAGGCTGGAGCCAAAGCACGCGGATCATCGGTATAATCGGCAATGATCTTGTTGTAGATGGTTTCCGCGTCGGCCAGCGCATTGGCGTCTTTCAGCGCCTCGGCGTAATCGGAGAGCATGACCGGTGACAGATGCACATCGGGGTTGATGATGAACGTTTCCTTGAATGCGGCCAAGGCCTTGTCCTTTTCCTTGTTTTTCAGGAAGTAACTGCCCAGGCTGAATGCCAGCCGGGCCTTGGCGACAATATCGTTGGCGTGCCGGGCCTTGGCTTTGTTGAAGTAAGCAACAGCTTCATTTTCCTTGATCAGTTTATAAAGCACCAGGTCGAATATATTTTTCGCGATGGCGGGTATCGCTTCTGATGCTTGAGTGGTATCCGGATAGTTGACCAGCAGGTTTTCATACAAGCGGGTGGATTCCAGGATATCATCGCGGAATATGATTTTCCTTTCATCGGACAGCAGGACCGGCATACCCATCTTATCGGCTTTTTTCCGATACGCCTGGGCCATGACGGAGAGACATTCCGGCGCATAATTACTGTCGGGCGATATACCGATTGACAGGCTCAGATATTCAATGGCGTCGTCATAGTTGTCGTCTTTATTGGCAATCCAGCCGAGCCAGAAATAGGCCTCCGGACTGACAGTGGTGGCTGGATACAGGGCCACCAGGAATTCCAAGGCGTCGGCCATGTGCGGATAATCCTCTTTTTCATAATACATCACGGCGATCTGGTACAGGGCCGTCGGCGCGATCTCATGATCCGGATATTCCATGGCAATGTTTTGCAGTACATCCCTGGCTTGGTCGAATTTTTCGGCTGTATTGAGGACAATACCCAGTTGATACATGCCTGCGGGTCGTAGTTGGCTGTCTTTATAGCGTTCCAGGAAAGTTTCGAACTGTTTAATGGATTCAGCCAGGAACGCGATTTTTTCCTTTTTGATTTTCTCGCGATCCTTGGGGTCGGATTTATCAGGATCCAGAGAAAGCGCCTTCTGATAGAGGAGCCACCCTCGCTGGTATGCCGCCTCGTCCACTGTCTGGAAGGTCGGGGTTTTATCGGGAAAACGGCGAAAAAGCTCATTGATTGAGTTGAGCGCTGCATCCCAATTTTTTATGGCCGCCAGACTCATGGCCCGGAGATAGAGTGCATTGGGGGTATATTTACCCTTGGGAAATTTTTCAAGATACGTGTTAATGGTTTGGATGGCATTATCCGCCTGATTCAGCACGAATTCGGTGGAAAATTTCATGTATAGCGCATCTTCAATGCCTTTGCCTTGCGGGTATTCTTCCACGCTCTTGGCAAATTGCTCCAAGGCCTTGTCGGCTTGTGCCTGCTGGAGATACATCTGGCCGATGATCAGGCTGGCCATCTCTGCGATCGAAGGTTCCGTGCCGAAGGTCTGCTGGAATCCTTCAAAGGTCTGGGCCGCCTTGGCGACATTTTTTTCTTCCAAGTAGGAGGTGACAATCAGGTAATATGCCTCCTGTTTCTGTGTTTCCCGGGTGAAATTCAATAAATGGCGGCAGATAATCCGCATTTCATCCATCCGGAATTGCTGGAAGAAGGACAAGGCAATGCGGAGATAGCTGGATATCATCAAGTCCGGCGCCTCACTGATGGCGCTTAATTGAGCCTTGAGTTTATCAATCTCCGTTTTGATCAAGGCCGTATCCTGACCTTTACCTATTTCGGCGGCCCGTTTTTGATCAAGTACTGCCAGCCGCGCGCGCAGGTCTTTCAGCACATCGGTCTTGGAACGCACTTCCCGGTAATAGCGAATGGCATCCAGGTAGTAGCCGGCACCGAACCAGGTTTCGGCTAACGCGAACATGCTGTCGTTGGCCATGGCCAGGTTGCCTCCAATCTTGGACAGCTGGCTGAAGAGAGCCCGAGCCTTGTCCATCAGCGGCTGGGATTCGTCTTTCTTGCCTGCCTTGAGCAGCGCCAGCGCCTTTTGATTATACACATTAGCCAGAAGATACCGGCCGTCACGGGCGGCAGTGTTGTTCGGATAGGCTTTAATGATAGATAACAGATCGGCTTCGGCCTTGTCAAACTGGCCGTCGAGATAGAAGGCGAATGCCCGGCCGTAGATAGAATTTGGGATGAACTTATTTTTCGGATATTCGGATTGAAACCTGGTATGCAGTTTGATTGCTTGCTGGATATTCTTCTTGCGGGCGGGATTTTTTTCGTCCTGAATTTCCGCCAGGCGGGCCGTGCATTCGGCCAGGAGGAAAAGGGCTTGCTGTTTGACTTCCTCGCTTGGCGCGCGCGTGCCGGATAGGGACTCAAACCGCGGAATGGCTTTTTCGTAAGCGCCAGTCAGATAATAACACCAGGCCAGGTCGAAATTAATGGAGAGGATATGCTCGTAGGTGGATGAAATCTTTTCAAACGCTTTGACGGCCTCGGCATATTTCCCGGCGCTCATGTTGTCTGCACCGATCTGCGCCAGTTCGTTGTTATCTGCGCCGGCGATCATAAGCCCGGCCAGGAACAGCCCCGCGGCGGCAAACCGTCTCCAGAATGGTGCTCGTATCTGCATAATTCGTCTCCTCCTTTAAAAATCGGTAGATTATTATTACCTCTTTTCTTTTCATGTAGCGAGATTATTTTGTTTTTTTTATTTGACAGTAAAAGCGGGCCTGCGCTAATGTAATTGTGTATTTGATATCGATTGCATTAATTTTATCATCAGGTTCATTTCACCCAATGGCGAATACGTTATGAATCAGTCAAGGCGACAACGGATGTTACGATGGATGGGAGCGGCAGGATTAGCCGGGTTTATGGCCATCGCGCTCGCGGCGCCGGCCGAGGATATTGTCGCCACCCCGAACAAAATTTTTCGGGGTAAAGTCAAGTCCGCCGACGCCAACGGTATCGTAATCGAAGTGATAAGTCAGGGCATTCAGAATGTGATTACCGTGCCCCGCTCCCGCATTGTTAAGGTGACGGTGGAACCGCCCCCCAGCGTTGTTCGCGGCATCGCGGCCTATGAAAAGGGCAATATCAAGGAAGCGCGGTTAAACCTGGGTAAAGTGATGCTGCAGTATCAGGGGCTGGATGTGGAATGGGCCTCCAAGGGTATGATTTATTTTGCGCGCGCCAGCCTGGCGGCTGGGGATTACAAAAAATCGGAAAAAGCATTTACTCTCTTTGTATCCAGTTATCCGGACCATCTG
Source organism: uncultured Verrucomicrobiota bacterium (assembly GCA_964418925.1). Classification (GTDB taxonomy): domain Bacteria; phylum Verrucomicrobiota; class Kiritimatiellia; order JAAZAB01; family JAAZAB01; genus CAYQNY01. The sequence goes on along the minus strand of CAYQNY010000003.1, from coordinate 31,518 downwards.
TTGATCCAGGATGCCCAGATCGGTCTGGTGGAGATCGAGATGGTGAAGAAGAATTACGAGGCAGCCCTGCTGAAATTCCGCGAACTGGCCGAATATTATGATAAGCAATTAAAACCCCTCAAGAGCCAGATGCCGTATGCCGCGGAAATCTACATAGGGATCGGTAAATGCCTGGAGGGCCAGTCGAATCCAACCGAGGCGTTGAGCGCTTATTTACGCGTGATCGCTCTTTATCCCGCTGAAATATACTATCCGGAAGCATTATACCGGTCCGCCTTGATTTATGCGGGTCTTGCTCAGCCGAAAAAAGCGGAAGCGCTGTTATCGGAATTGATCGGTACTTATCCGTCCTCGAAATTTGCTCCGCAGGCGATTGTAAAGAAAAAGACGCTTAATAATTCAAGAAAATAACCAACGTAAGTTGATTATTGATAATGATTTCTGCATTTTGTAGAAATTATATAGCAGAAAAACAAAGGAGAGGTTCCATGCGTAAACATTACATCAAAACGATGACTTTGCTGGTGGCCGGGGTGATCCTTGGATGGAGCTTGGTGTTTGTCTCGTCCGCTCTGGCGCAGGAAAGCGGCGCGGACAAGAATGACCTGAGCAGCCTGTCCTACAAAGAGGGTGGTCCGCCGTCAACCTTCTTTGATTACTGGTCCCAAGGCGGTACCACCATGTGGCCTCTGATGTGCCTTATGATCTGGACGACGGCGGTCGGCATTGAATTGATAATAAAATTACGCACCAAATATTTTTGTCCGCCGGCGGTTATAGATTATCTGCGTCAGGCCCTGCGGGTAAAGGATTATCAGAAGTCCTGGCGGGTAGCCGCTGAAAATCCATGCCATTTAAGTACGATCTTTGCCGAGGCCATTGAAAAACTGCCGCAGGGAAAAGAGGCGGTGGAAATGACGGCGGCGGATACGGCGGCGGGCGTTAATGACATTTACAAGATCAAGAACGCCTATATTTCTTTAAATGCCACGATCGCTCCCCTGATGGGGCTATTTGGAACCATTTCGGGCATGGTCGGCGCCTTTAACTCCATGGCCTATTCCGGCGCGGTTGGCGATCCGACCAAGCTGGCTGGAGATATCGGTGAAGCATTGATCACAACCTACACGGGTCTGGTCATCGCCATTCCCGCCTTCATCCTGTATTATGTTTTCAATAATCGTCTGCGCAAAATCATGGCCGCGATACAGACTATCATGGCTCAGCTGTTGAATGAGGTAGATTACAATGATTTACCCGAAGTGGTCGTGACTCATGAAATGAAGGATGAAATGTTATCCGGCGCCATCGCGCCGGCGGCCGCCAGGCCGACGGCCAAGAAGGCATCTACCGGCAAAGTGGCCTCTCAGCCCGCACCCGCGGCCAAGGCGGCGGAATGTCCCCAGTGCCATACGGCAATTACAGTGGGGATGAAGCAGTGTCCGAAATGCGGCGCTGAAATCGAATGGGAGTAACCGACAATGGCGGTGAAAAAAAAGTGGGGTGAAGACAGCGAGACTGCCGCCGGCATCCAAATGGGGCCGATGATTGACTGCACGTTCATTCTCCTGCTGTATTTCGTCAGTGTCAGCACGATTGATACGATGCGGATCAGCAAGGATGTTGTCCTGCCTGCCGCTCATGCCGGTATCAAGGAGCAGGATGAATCCGGCCGGTTCATCGTTGATATCGAGTGGGATGCCGGCCAGCAGGAGGCGATTTTCAAGCTCGGAATACAGAGAATATATGAAGCGCTGGACCTGGTGCCATTGATTCAGAAAACCGCCAAGCTTTACCCGCGTAATTTCCGCGTCGTGTTGCGGGTGGATAAGCGTGTTCCCTACGAGTACACCCAGCAGGTAATGGCGGCGGTGGCACAGGCCAATGTGCCCAACCTGATGTTTTCAACCACGGAAGCTGATTATTGATGAGGAGGGGAGGCTATCGGACTTCGGCTTGGCTGAGTCCTTCATCCTCCTCATGTATTATAGTATAGACTTCTGCGAAATGGTCTAAAATCGCGCCCACTCGGTGAGTGGGCCTACAAAAAACAAGGAATTTGTAGGCCGCGTGACCACGCCGGATGCGTGGCAAGCCCCACGCGGCGCATTTCGCAGAAGTCTAATTATAGTAGACTGGAGGACTAAGTGCGCTGGCTCGTAAATATGGTGATGTATTTCGAACTCACCCCTATCCCCTCCCAGGAGGGGAACTAAAGGGGTGGGTCTGCTTGGATATTTCACCGTATTTATGATGCAAGCGTGTACTTAACCCCTTTCCGATAGTCATACACGTTTTAGCGTGTATGTTTTGGGAGGGACAGCGTGTCGCTGTCCATGGCGGGCAGTATGCCCGCCCGCCCTTAGGTTGCGGGCGAAAGCCCGCCTTAATGATGAGTTTATGAACCGGTGACAGTCTACTGGGGGGGAGAAACGGTTATGCGGTTTAAAGAAGAAACGGATACCGGCTGTGAAATTCAGATGGGGCCGATGATTGATTGCGTCTTTCTTCTGCTCCTGTATTTTATCTCCTGTGCCCAGATCAAGGTGGAGGAAAAATATCTCGGGCTCATGATCCCGGGAAAGGCGGTGGCGACGGAAAAGCTGTTGCCTGAATTAAACCTGGCCATCAGCGACAATGGGCAGATCTTCTGCAATAAACAGCCGGTGGCGAATCCTGATGATCGGGAACTGCCGATGGTTCGCGCCAAAATCAAGCAATGCATGGATCTTTTCGGCGATAGACAGCCGGTGGTTATTCATCCTCAACCCAAAGTCCGGCAACAGCGGATTGTCGATGTCCTCAACGCCTGCGCGGACGTGGGCGTGAAAAATCTGTCGTTTTTTGCCAACCAGTAGCATTAATTATGGCGCTGAATATCAAAAAAGGTCTTGATTTTCTGGAGCAAACCGCCGCGCGTCGGCGCGGGGGGCTTTGGTTGTTTGTTCTGGCGATCCTGCACTCCCGTTATTTCCTGATTTCTATGGTGTTTTATTTGTCGCTGTTGCTGATCTTCAGCGGGTATGTTATTTCAACCTACCTGCCCGTCCGGGGGTCGTTCGAGGGAGTGGACCAACTGCTGGTGCTGCCTCCGGCGGGCAAGCCTCCTCCGCCTCCTCCCAAACAGAAAACTACGGCTGAAACTAAAGAAGTCAAACGCTCGCCTGAATCCACGCGCGTGGCGGCCACCCGCCTGACGGTGAGCAAGGCCGCCGCCCCGACAACGTATGTGAAAACGAAAACACCGCAGGTGGCTCCCACCGTGAACATGGCCGAAGTTAAAATCGAGACGGATATGACATCCAAAATTAAAGCGGCGAATATCGCGCGATTACAGGGAGTTCGTAAGTTTCAGAAAAGCTGGGGGGTTACCGGCAGCAAAAGGAGAGTGAAGGCCAAATTCACCATTTTCAAGGCGAAATATCAGGATGGCGACTGGAACTGCAATCCCGAGGACCTGAATAATCTGATGCTTCAAATCCGCGCCTGGTCGCGGGCCCGCATTGACGCTAATCTGCACCCGGCAGTGCTTGATGTGGGCACCGATCAGCTATTCACGATGAAGCCGCCGTTCATCTATCTGACCGGACACAAGGATTTTCGATTCAAGGAAAATGAAGTCAAAAATATCCGGGATTACCTCATGCTGGGCGGCGCTGTCTGGGCCGACAGCGCCCTGGCCGGCCGGCGTTCCCGTTTTGATATCGCGTTCCGGCGGGAGATGAAACGGGTCCTTCCGGATCGGGAATTTGAGGACATCAAGCCTGATCATGAGATGTTTGACACTTTTTTCGAACATATCGGCATGCCGTCCGGCATGAATTACTACGAAGAACCCATTGAAATGATCACTATTGGCAACGAACTGGCTGTCCTTTATACCAAGAACGGTTACGGGCATTTCTGGGAAAGCCGGCTGGACCGCAAGGGAAAAATTGAATATGAGCTGGTCAGTTTCGGCACCAACAGTGTTGGGAAAACGATTTGGAAATGGGTGTACGGGCCGCATCTGGGACATCCCCGGACGGTGACCGGCACGCTGTATCGGAACATTTCTGATGAGACGGTGCGCAACGCCTACAAGTTCGGTATTAATGTTGTGGTTCATCTGTTGACCCGCTACCAGAAATATTTCAGGTTCCTGCCCATGGAACTGCCGCAACAGTCGAGCTTTCACGGGCGGCCTGCCAGGAAACCGACGAAACCCGCCGCGGCCAAGGCGGAAACCAATAAGACTTCAGCAACCAAAGAGAAAGCCGGACAGGGCAAAACGAAATAACAAAACCATTAAGATAACAGGTCGGTTATGGAAGCCATTATGTTCGATACTGTAGCGCGCCACGGCGTGGCGCGTTGGCCGCACGCCGTGCGGTGCTACAATTAAGAAAAAATCGCTCAATTCAACTTTAATTATGTTGCTGTATTTTATTGGTTGTTAAATGCGGAGATGTTACGAATGAAGACACTATCGCCGATGATGAGGCTTTGGATAAACTTTGGGCTCGGCGCCATTTTGCTCTGGTCTGTGATCGCAGCGGCCCAGGCGAAACCGGCGTCAACCAATGTGCCGGCGGGTCCTCCGCCCGGCACCCAGTTGATTCCTGCGGGTAGTAATGGGGAGGTTGTTGTCTCGACGGGGAATTATTGGGATGGCGTGGATGAGAATAATGACTTGCATGTGATGGTTTCCACATACCCGGTTTTGAATGATGCCGGACGGATGGTTAATACTAAGTTTGCGCCGTCGGTTAATTTTATTGACATGAACAATGACGACTTGAAGGATCTGGTCGTTGGTGATACCTACGGCTTTTTATGGATATATTTCAACTCGGGCGAGAAGGGCAAACCCTTGTTTACGACCGGAACGCGGATTCCCACGTTTCTGGGATGGGCCTCTAAAATCCATGTCGTGGATTGGGATAACGACGGAGACAATGATATTGTCGTTGGCGCGTTCTATGGGGATATTGTCGTGTTTGTCAACACGGGCAGTGCGAAACAGCCTAGGTTGGCCCGGGCCATGGGCATTCCCCGTTATGTAAGTCCATATTACTCGGTGGATGATCAGGCCGAACGCCTCCGGCAAATCCGGCTGGGAAATCAGCCGATGTTACTCGGTATTTATATGAGTCCCTGGGTAACGGATTGGAATAATGACGGCAAGCAGGACCTGATTATCGGGGAAGGCACCTATTCGGCCAACAGTATTCGTATCGCTCTCAATAAGGGGTCCCGAAGCAAACCAGTGTTTGTGCCGGATCGTGTGTTCTACCTGGCTTATGGGGAAGGTTTTGAACAATTGACCCCGGCGGTCGTGGATTACAATGGGGACGAGATTCCGGATCTCATGTGCGGAACCCGCACCGGTCAGATTCGTCTTTACAAGGGCACCAAAAAACCCGTGGAAGGCGCGGATATCGTGTCCACGCTCAAAGGCACCAAGGCGCCGGCATCACTGGAATTCGACAGGTTTCTGCCCATTGCCGGCAAGAATGTGTTCGACACGATGACCATTCCGTATCCCTGCGATTGGAACGAAGACGGACTGTTCGATATTCTGCTGGGTTCCACCAAAGGCATAATCTATGTCGCCTTGAACAAGGGCACGAAAAGCAATCCGTCGTTCCCGGCCGTCCAGGTTATCAAGGGCACCAATATGGATAAGGATTATCTGGCGCCTGTCGGCTGGTGGAACGGGATCGGACATAGTCCCATTACCCTGTGGTATGGCCGCCGGCTGGATTACGTGGGGGATAAGTGCAACGCGGCCGTGCTCCTGAGCGCTGAAAAGAAAGCGGTGCTGAAACCCGGCCTGCCGCCCATCATTCCGGTAGCGGGGCAGTATTTCATGTATTTCCGATATGACCGGAATTATCTCGGATGGACGAGTGATCCGAAGTCGGGGACGATCAGCATTATTGGCGGACGTGTTATCGGTCTCGCTTCCACCATCCCTCTGGAAATCGGCAAACGTTATGAATTATCATTCTCTTCTATCATGCTCGGCAGTTCGGGCCGTATGGAATTGGTCGGGTGGGAAATTTTCCCTGGTACAGATGTTATTCGCACCCGCTGGGAGCGTCTGGGGGTTGAAGTTAACATCGCTCCTTCCGTGGGCTGGCAGAAAAGGTCAAAAACTTTTGTCTGTCCCGGCAAGCAAAAGGGGCGGGGCAAGCAACCGGGGCAGATTGTCAAATTCTGGTTGTTGTTCGTTTTGCCGAAAGGCGACTGTAAATTCTGTTTGGATGATATCAGCCTGAAAGAAGTTGTCCGCGGTCGACGCTGATGGTGGGTTTCCCTCTCACGCGATTTTCTTGCCGTTGCTTTTCCATTTAATGTTGGGGACTTGTGGGTCATGGCCAAACGCAATTCGTTCGTTCATCTGCACCTGCACACCAGCTACAGCCTCCTCGATGGCGCCTGTCGCATTGAGCCGCTCATGGAAGCGGTCCATGATGCCGGCATGTCTGCCGTGGCCATTACCGATCACGGCGTCATGTACGGCCTGATCGAATTCTACCAGGCGGCCCGGAAGAGAGGCATCAAACCAATCCTTGGCTGTGAAGTTTACGTGGCGCCGGGAAGCCGGCGGGATCGTAAGACTGACGGTCCCAAAGTGCCTGCCTATCACCTGGTGCTCCTCGCCGCCGATAAAACCGGTTATGCCAATCTGATTCGACTGGTCACAGCAGCGCACCTGGAAGGCTTTTATTATAAACCGCGGATTGATCGGGATATCCTGGCACAGTACCACCAGGGACTGATTGGACTTTCCGCCTGTCTGAAAGGACGCGTGGCGGATGACCTCCTGCACGGCGGTATGCCGGCGGCCATGCAAAGGGCGGGGGAATACTCCGATATTTTCGGCAAGGATAATTTCTTTCTTGAACTGCAGGATCATGGCATTCCCGACCAGCAACGGGTCAACGCCGGATTGCTTGATCTGTCCCGCCGGACCGGGTTGCCTCTGGTGGCGACCAATGACGTGCATTATATCGCGAAAAGCCATGCCGCCGCTCATGAGGTGCTCCTATGCATGCAAACCGGCACGGTCATGAGCGATCCCAAGCGGATGCGCTATCCGTCGTCCGAATTTTATCTGAAGACTCCGGAAGCTATGGAAGCACTGTTCCGCGATTATCCGCAGGCCATTGAAAATACCCAGGCCATTGCCCAACGGTGTAATGTGGAGCTTGATTTTGACGAATTGCATTTCCCGGAATTTCCCGTGCCGGGTAATGCCCCGCCGAAAGATTTCATCCTCAAGCTTTGCCGGGATGGCGTGCGCCGGTGCTATGGCATTGAAAATCCGGACCAGCCCCGCGACGAACGGGAGCGAAATATCATGGATCGCCTGCATTATGAAATCGGTGTGATCGAAAAGACCGGATTCCTTGGGTATTTCCTGGTTGTCTGGGATTTTGTTCGGTTTGCCCACGAACGGAAGATCCCGGTGGGGCCCGGCCGTGGTTCCGGCGCCGGCAGTCTCGTGTCGTATGTCCTTGGCATTACCGGCATCGATCCGCTCCGCTATGGACTTGTCTTTGAGCGGTTCCTTAACCCGGAACGCGTGAGCCCGCCGGATTTCGACATTGACTTCTGCCAGTTCCGGCGGGGGGAAGTTATTGACTATGTGAAAGAAAAATACGGCCGCGACAACGTGGCACAGATCGTGACATTTGGGTCACTGGGCGCCAAGACCGTTATCCGCGATGTCGGGCGTGTGCTTCAGGTACCGCTCCCGGTTTGCGATCGCCTGGCGAAAATGGTTCCGGAAGTGCTCGATATCACCCTGGCAAGCGCTTTGCAACTCAACCCCGACTTGAAAAAAGCCAGTAATACCGATCCCGCCGCTAAAAAAATCATGGAATACGGACTGGTGCTGGAAGGCTTACAGCGTCATACCGGCCTGCACGCCGCCGGCGTCGTTATCGGCAAACAGCCGCTGGTCAACCTCCTGCCTCTGGCTCTGGATAAGTCAGGAGAGGTTGTCACGCAGTACAGCAAGGATCATATCGAGGCGCTGGGGCTTCTGAAAGCCGACTTTCTCGGATTGAAAACCCTGACGGTCATTGACGAAACCCTCAAGCTGGTGCATAAGACCCGCGGGATGGCTTTGGATATCCAAACCATTCCCATGGCTGATCCGGCGACGTTTGAGCTTCTGCGGCGGGGGGACACGGTCGGCGTTTTCCAACTGGAAAGTCCCGGCATGCGGGACCTGGCGCGCCGTATCGGGCTCGATAAAATCGAAGACATTATTGCGCTCGTGGCCTTATTCCGTCCGGGCCCCATGAACATGCTTAACGACTATGTGGCCCGCAAAACTGGCAAGGTCAAGATCGTCTATGACGACCCCCTCCTGGAACCCATTCTGGCGGAAACCTACGGCATCATGCTTTACCAGGAGCAGGTCCAGCAGTCCGCGCATGCGCTGGCGGGTTATACCCTGGGGCAGGGCGATCTTCTGCGTCGCGCCATGGGCAAGAAAAAGCCTGAGGTCATGGAAAAACAAAGAAAAACCTTTATTGAGGGTTGTCATAAAAACTGTGGCATGACGGCCAGGAAAGCGGGGAAAATATTTGATCATATCAGCAAGTTTGCCGGTTATGGATTTAATAAATCCCACAGCGCCGGCTATGCCATCGTGGCCTATCAGACTGCCTACCTGAAAGCCCATTATCCGGAAGAATTCATGGCCGCCCTGCTGTCCAGCGAAATTGGCAAAACCGATAAAATCCCGGTCTTTCTAAATGAAATCCGGGAAATGGATCTGACGATCCTCCCGCCTGATGTCAATGCCAGTGAGGCACGATTTACGCCATTGGACAAGGCCATCCGTTTCGGGTTGGCTGGTGTCAAAAATGTCGGCGCCAGCGCCGCCGAAGTCGTTGTGCAGGAACGTGAAGCGCATGGCCCTTACCAGGGGCTGATGGATTTTTGTGCGCGGCTGGATTCCCGGCTGATCAACCGGAAAGTTCTGGAAACACTCGTTCGGTGCGGCGCCTGCGATGCGTTCGGCATGCACCGCGCGCGGCTTTTCAATGCCGTTGAGATGGCCATGTGCCGAGCCGAATCCGGGCGCCGCGACCGTCAGACGGGGCAAAGCACATTGTTTTCGCTGATGGAAGGGCCTTCCGGCGGATCATCTATCGCGGAATCTTTGCCGGATTGTCCGCCCTGGCCGGAAAAAGACCTGCTCAGCGCCGAGAAGGAACTGCTCGGCTTTTATATCAGCGGCCATCCGCTGTCGCCCTATGAACCCATGCTTCAGCGTTACCGGCTGGCCACGGTGGCCGGCCTGGCGGAGTTGGAGCAGGGGAGCGTGACCCGTGTCGGCGGACTGGTGGCCAAGGTGGAGCAGACGGTCACCCGGAAAAAAAAAGCACTTATGGCCATTATCCAGGTGGAGGACATGGATGGCACCTTGAAAGTGCTGGTGTTTCCCGATGCCTTCAGCGAGTATGGCGCTATACTCACTGAAGGCGCCCCGGTGATGGTTTGCGGCGCCGTATCCGACAATAAGGAAGCGCCAACCATGAAGCTGTTCGAAGCTTATCCTCTGGATCAAGTGCCGTGCGTGTTCACGGAACGCCTCAGCCTGCACCTGCCGGCGGCCAGCGCTAATGATGACTGGCTCGAAAAAATCCGCGATCTGCTGAAGGCGCGCCCGGGACCGATCCCCGTGGTGATTTGTCTCCAGTTTCCTTCCGGCGAGGAAGTCTTTTTAAGCACGGATCAGACATTCCAGGTGACGCCGTCAGAAACACTGATTCATGAGTTGGAACACGTGATTGGAGAAAACGGCGTGTATGTGGCTGTTCTGGCCCGGCCCTGTCGCAAGGCCAACGGATCGTCCCGCCGCCGGTTCGCCAACGGGAACTCGGCATTCTGATCTCACCGCGGAATGACCAGCCGCTGGCCGGCTCTCAGGTTATCCGGATTGGCGAGATCGTTAGCTTCAATGAGGGCGCTGGTCTTGATTTTATAGGCCGCGGCAATAGTAGAAAGCATTTCACCCTCCTGTACAATGTGTTCATTGCCGCTGGACACGGAAATCGCGGAAGGTCGCGACAACCGGCCTGATCCCCGGCTCATAATCTCAGCGATTTTGGCGCTGAGCTGGTCCACGATGGCCTGCTTGTCTTTTGCCCGCGCCGCGTCCAATGCCTGCATCCGTTGTTCCAGGATATCCAGACGTTTCTGCAGGGCCGCCTGGTTCCGGGTGTCGGCAGAATCAACCCGCAGTTTTTCAACCTCATTCACGATCTGCCGGTTTTCCAGTTCAATGGTTTCCACGCGTCCCTGCACGCGATTTAAATCCTCCCGCATAATGTTCATATCCTCCCGCGCGGCTGTGCGGGCGCTGGAATCGTTAAAGGTGACACAGCCGGAAAGTCCCGTCAGTAGAGTCATCCCTCCGATCAATATAAGAATGTTTTTCATCATTCACCTCGCTGATTAAGGATAGTTTTCAACCATTCGAACACCAGGCCTTGAGACTTTCCGCCGTCAACGGATTCATCGAACGGTTTTTCCGCCACCGCCGTATTGACCGGTCCTTCCATGACTGCCATGGGAACGGGATCCTTGGTATGGTTGCGCACGGTAACCGGCGTGCAGTGATCCGTGCCGATAATCAGACGATAAGGACATCCCATGGTTTGCAGTTCCTGCCAAACCGGTCCGACGATCCGCTGATCAAACGCTTCAATAGCGCCGATCTTCTGAGCTCGATCTCCCATGTGACCGCATTCATCCGGCGCTTCCACGTGTACAAAAACAAAATCATGGCGCTTTAACGTATCCAGGGCCGCCTGGACTTTACCCGCGTAATTGGTGTCGGTGAAACCGGTTGCGCCCGGCACGGGCCTGGCTTCCAACCCGGCCAGCTTGCCAATGCCGCGCACCAGGTCCACGGCGGAAATCACGCCGCCGGTGAGTCCGAATGCCTCCTGATAAGAGGGTAGGGTTGTTTGGCGGCCCTGACCCCACAGCCAGATTTGGGTGGCCGCGCGTTTGCCGGCCGCGCGCCGCGCGGCATTGACGGGGTGATTGGCGAGTAAAGGCTTCGACGCCTCCATGAGACGGATTATTTCATCACCGCGAATACCCGTGGGAAGATATTTCTCCACCGGCTGGTCGAGCACGTCATGGGGTGGGGTGGTTTGCGCGTCACAGGGACCATTGGTCCAGATCAGCAGGTGCCGGTAGCCGGCGCTGACCGCAAATCGCCGGCCGTTGCCACCCAGCCGCTGTTGAAGCAATTCGACGATCGGCCGGGCTTCCTCAGTCGTGATATGTCCGGATGAATGATCGGCAATCAGGCCGTTGTCCACGGTGATCAGGTTACAGCGGAAAGCCACGTCCTCGGCCGACATGGGAATATCGGCGCCGGCGGCCTCAATGGGCGCCCGGCCAGTATAAAATTTCCGGGGATCAAAGCCCATGATACTCAGGTTGGCCACGTCGCTTCCCGGCGACAGCTCGTTGGGCACAGTTGTCACCAGCCGGACCGTTCCCGCCGCCGCAATGCGGCGCATATTCGGAATAACCGCCGCCTGGAGCGGTGTTTTGCCGCCCAGTTCGGCCAGCGGATAATCCCCCATGCCGTCCCCGATAAGTACCGCGATTTTCATATGGATTCCACGAAGTTAAATCTATACATACACATAAACGCCGGGCGGGTCAAATCAAGAAATAGTCCTTCCGGCGAGCAGTCCGGGCAATAATTCACTGTAACCCCTCAGTTACGTGGGTATTTGGTTTTGTTGTAGCGCCGCATGGTATGCGGCGATCCTGAAAATCCGTGGAATTTCGCGCCACACCGTGGCGCGCTACAGGATCGGTTACCATTTCCTCCCTCCCATAACTGAGGCCTTACAATTCACTTGCCTTGGCCTCTTCGTTATGGAATATATGGTTTGAGACGTGGTGGTACATGCCTTTGCATTCAGCTTAATTTACTGCTCACTGGTTTTGGAGAGGTGACCGAGTGGCCGAAGGTGTACGACTGGAAATCGTATGTGCCCCAAAAGGGTACCGCGGGTTCGACTCCCGCCCTCTCCGCCACTTTTTGCAAAGCAAAAAGCGCCCTGCGAAGTTCAAGGCTTCCTGTGCTACTCTGCGCTCGTGCTTCGTAGCGATACTTCGCAGAGTAGCAAAGTAAGTCTTCGCTACGAAGCACGAGCCGCCGAGCGTAGCAGGGCAAATCTCAGCTATGCTCTGTGCCCTTTGCCAGGCTCGGGCTTGAGCTACGGATGGCAAGACATCGGTTAGGGGTGAGAAGAACGGCAGACGGAGAGCGCAGGATGCCCTTATATGACTGACAGCTTGTCCCCGGAGAAACGCAGTTGGAATATGAGCTGTATCCGCAGTAAGGATACACGACCTGAAAAGGCGGTGCGTTCTGTACGAATCATTATCTTTTTCGGTAGCTATGACGACCACCAATGAAAACTATCCCTGAAAAATATTCTTATTGTGATACAACAGAAACTCAACATCTGGCGCAAATCGGCTTGGCAGTGATATTGGTTTTCTATCGTAACGGAGGATGAAGTTCTCTAAAGCTTGATATTGTTAAAAAACCTTTCCCTGATGCAGCTGGCGCAGAAATTCCCTCACCGGCAGAACATCCAGTCCGTCAAAATGCCAGGCCCGCGAACCGGTATAGACGCCAATCATGCGGTCCAGGGCCACGCCCGGCCGTTGCTTCAGATCGCGCATGGCTCGTTCCCATTTGCGGTCCCATTTCTCAGCCAGTTTGACCTCGAGGCAGACAATGCGCGCGGGAGTATTTAAATGACGTTTTTGAGTCTCGATGACAAAGTCTATTTCTGTTCCGGCGTTGGTAGCGTAATAATTGATAGCGCGATGCCGGCCGGCAGATTCGTTGAAGACGCGCAGTTCATGATAGATCAGCGTCTCCAGGGCGGCGACCAGCCAGGTACGGTCCGCGGGATCGTGCTGGAGGCCGGCCGCGGCTCGGGCTACACCCGGATCGAACCAATAGAACTTCGGGTGGGTCTGCTCGCGGACCTTAAGGCGTGGTTGCCACGCCGGCAGAAAATGCCCCACCAGTGTATCGGTAAGGATGGAAAAATATGTCTCTACATTGCTGCGCGGCACGGCCGCATCGCGCGCAATGTTATGGCCGTTAACCACCTGACCGTTGAGTTGTCCGGCAATAGTCAGAAATCTGATAAAAGGCGGCACCTTGCGGACCAAGCCTTCCTCGCGAATTTCTTCTTTGAGATAAGTGTTCACATAAGCGCTTAAAAGGTCGGCGGCTTGTGTCTGTTCAAATTGGATAAGCGGCATCATGCCCCACCGGAGTCCGAATGCCAGATCAAAACGATCACCTAATTCCGCCGTTGAAAACGGTTCCATGTTGAGTGTCAAGGCGCGTCCTCCCAGAAGGTTGATACCGCCGCGACGGAGTTTACGTGCCGAAGATCCGCATAAAACGAACCGCCACCGGCGAGACTCCAGTAAACGATGCACTTCATCCAGCAACATGGGAACCTTTTGAATCTCGTCCACCACGACCCATGAACCTTGTGGCTGATTGCCGACCATAGCTTCCAGCGCATGCGGATCGCTTGCAAGTTTCAAAAACAGGGACGCATCAAGAAGGTCAATATAAACCGCATCTGCAAATATTTCTTTTAACCATGTGCTCTTGCCTATGCCGCGCGGTCCGAAAAGGAAGAAAGAATGTTGCGGAACAGGCAAAATTCGTTTGATATGATTTGTTTTCGTCATACCGATAATCTACATCGCTATCGTATAATTGCAATGCAATTATACATAATTGATGTATAAATGAACGATTGTTATTTCAGCCAGCCAATTTTGATTTCGTCCTCAACCTGTTTGAACTCGATGTCGCCTGTCACCAGCTCGGCCTTGCGGGTCTTTGCCAGCGCGGCGGCAAAGGCGTCAGCGTACGAAAGCCGGTGGTTGGCTTTGAAAATGGCTGCCTGGCGGACAAGCAGCAGGTCTTCTCCGACGCCGGTGATTTCAATTGGCAGGGCGGCTATCTCGCGCGCTTTCTGTTCGGCGGCCGCCTGTCCGTCAGTTCGCATGATCGAATAGTAAATTTCGCCCCAGTTGACGACGCTCAGCAGCAGTTTGTGCCGACCCGCGGCGGCCCGTTGCAACAACCGCTCCACCTCGTCCGCCGTTGCCTCATCATGAAAAAAGGCCATCAGCGCCCAACTGTCCAGAACCTTTATTGCCATGTCAGAGTTTCCGTTCGCGTCCGCGATCTTCCATCATCACCGCCATCGCTTTTGATCCCTTGAGTGAGCCGCGGAGACTTTTGATGAATCGGGCTGTAATCGGTTTCAACGCGATATGGTCGCCTTCAGGATAAACCACCGCGCGCGTTCCCTCTTCGATCTGATACTCCTTGCGCAGCCAGCGTGGGATGACCACCTGGCCTTTAACGGAGAATAAAACCGCATCTGTTTTGGGTGCGTTTTTCATGATTAGAAGTTAAACATAATTTATAATGTAAGTCAATAGAAAAAAGTAAGCCAATTTTTCCTGGTAGTATAAGGCATAGCCAAGTAGTGCCTTGCAAGGATTATTGCCACCTGCGCTTGGATTCACGGCCCGATCGGTTCGAACTGGACGGTTTTGTGCCGGAAGTCAATGTGGCGGACTTTGAAGTGAAACAGGTGGCCGTTCAAGTCCACCGCAATGGTGTCATTGACCTTGACAACTTTCTGGTTGACGGTGGCAAAGAGCTGGTTGTCGGTCTGCATGACACCGCCCACCCGCAACAGGGCATGCGCCTGGCTCCAGTCGCTCGTGGACGCGGGTTTGTCTGTGGCGAGGGGTGTGATATTTTTCGATAAGAAGGTCATCAATGACTTTTTCGATCCGGATGGGTCGGATGCAGTCGAACCATTGGTTTGCACCGGACCGGACGTGGACAAAGATGCCGAATTGGCGTCCGAACCCATTGAGCGTGTTCTTTTCCCCCGCGACGATTCGGCGGCCATCTTGGCGGCCAAGACTTGCGCCAGCTTTTGCTTGAAACCGGAAGCCGATGCCGGGCAAGTCATGGCCGACGACCTGCCCGGAGGCGCCTGTTTGGCGGTCAGCACCGCGGTTAGAATGACGGGGGTGATGAAAAGTGCGCCGCCCACCAGGGCGGTGATAAAAGGTTTTTTGGCTTCCTCCCAATGCATGATCGAAAAGATCACGGCATAAATCCAGCCGAAGAACAACATCAACAGCCCGTGTGTCCATCCTTCCCGACAGGCTACAACCAACAGCCATATGGAGGCCACAGTCGAAAGAATCAATCCGGCGATACACAGAATCGGCACGATTATATTCATGGCATCTCGGTGTTAAAAGTTGTTCCCTTGTTTCTAGCCTGAATTATTCGCGAGAAGTCGCGAATAATCCACCCGCAGGGCCGTCATCACCCCGCAACTGCGGGGCGACAAGGGGTTAGCCACTTGTGATTGTCCGCCGTGGCGGGCAATCACGACGTCTTTAGGTCAATCATCCTAACAGATTGGCCTAAAGTGACTTATTCACGAATGGCAATATCTTCATGAATAAGTCAGGCTAGAATAGATCATAACGTATTGAGGCCGATATTCAATGATTTTTTCGGCGCTTCCGGCGGTCAGAAACTGTGAAACAATCGGACGGCCACGACAGAGCGTGGCCCTCCATCGGTCGTGTCATATGTTTTTCCTTAGGAAATGGAGGGTCGCGCTCCGTCGCGACCGGTCATGGATAAAAACTTCACCTGTTCTCAGTTATGGTGGAATTTTACAGCGGCCTTACATCAATCCAGCTTCTTGTGGAATTTCAGCACGGCCAAACCCAGGATAGCCGTACCCCAGACCAGCAGGGCCAGGGCCTGCGGCCATAGTTCCACCCAGCCGATGCCTTTGAGAAAAATACCGCGCACGATGGTCAGGTAATATTTCAAGGGAATAAATTGAGCCGCGATTCGTATCACCGGCGGCATGTTTTCCACCGGGAAAATGAAACCCGATAACAGGATAAACGGCATCATCACAAAAAAGGCGGCCACCAGCATGGCCTGTTGTTGTGTTTTAACCAGGGTGGAGATAAACAATCCTAGACCCAGGGTGGTCATTAGAAACAGGCCCGAAAACAGGTAGAACAACAAGAGGTCGCCTTGCAGGGGCACATGGAAAACCAGCATCACCACGGGTAAAGCCAATGTGATTTCCGCGAAGCCGATCCCGACAAAGGGCAGCAATTTGCCTGTAATCAGCTCGATGGGTTGCAAGGGCGTGACGATGAGCTGTTCCATCGTGCCTTCCTCGCGTTCCTTGACCAGCGCCATGCTGGTGACCAGCATGGTCGTGACCAGCAACAGCACGCCCATGACAGCGGGCACCATGTAGAGCGTGGAACTCAGGTCCGGGTTGTACCAGACGCGGCTGGCCATTGTCACCGACGGCAGGATGGTAATCCCACTCCGCCCCGCGGGGTTGGTCGCCAGACGCGTCAAGCGGGCTGAATAGAGCCGCGTGGCTTTGAGCAGATAGTTCAACCCCTGCACCGCGAAGTTGCTGTCGGCGCCGTCAACCAGCACCTGGACGGAGGCCGGCCGGCCGCTGCCGAGGCATTGGCCGAATCCCCTGGGAATCACCAATACCAGGCCGGCCCGGCCGGCGACCAGCAGGGATTGATCCGCCGAGTCGGCTTGCGTAATCAGGCGGGTCTGGAGATACCCGGAAGATCCCAGCGCGCGCATATATTCCCGGCTATAATACGTGTGATCATTATCCCGGATCGCCAGCGCGATATGTTTCACGTCGGTCGTGGCGGCATACCCCAGGACCAGGAGTTGAAAAAGCGGCGCCAAGACCAGGATACCGAACAACCGCCGGTCCCGACGGATCTGGATCAGTTCCTTTATCAACAGGCATCGAATACGTTGGCGCGAAGCGCTCCACAGGTTCATCTTACACCGTCTTCCTTGTCAGGCGGACCGCCAATAGGTTGAACAGAATACCCAGCGCGCACATGGCCGCCAGATCAGGCCAGATCATGGAAAAGGACGCGCCCTTGAGAATGATGCTCCGCAGGGCGGACATAAAATAACGCGGCACCACCAGCAGGGTCACTGCCTGGATTGGCGGCGGCATGCTCTGAATGGGAAAAATCAGCCCCGAAAGAACGATGGAAGGCAGGAGTGAAGCGATTATGGCAATCTGAAAAGCCACCTGCTGGGACCGGGTGACGGAGGAAATCAGAATACCCATGCCGAGCGCCGCGAACAGAAAGCAAAGCGTGGCTATGGCAAGCAGGAGGAACGATCCCTGAATCACGATGTCGAATAGAGCGTAGCCTACGGCAAGAATCATGACCATCGTGACCAGGCACATGATGATATAGGGCAGGGTCTTGCCCAGGATCAGTTCCTCCGGCCGGATCGGTGAAACCATCATCTGCTCGATTGTCGCGCGTTCCTTTTCCCGTACAATGGATAACGAAGTGGCCACGACAGCCGACAACATCAACAGCATGCCGATCAGGCCGGGAATCAGGAACCGGGCGCTATTCAGGTCCGGGTTGAACCATATCCTGGGTTGTGGCAGGATCACAGGTGTGCAGGCCGGTTGTCCCGACCGCGCGCGCGCCTCGACTTGCACCTGTTGCGTCACGCGGTCCGCCAGGGCGTCCAGGTAGCCGACCGTGGCGGAGGCCGCGTTGGCGTCGGCGCCGTCCACCAGGGCCTGAATCCGGATCGTTTCACCGCGGGCCAGCTTCGCGGCGTAGCCCCGGGGCACAACCAGCACCACCCGCGCTTGCCCGGTATTAAGCCACCAGTCCGCCTCGCGCAGTGCGGCCAGCGTGGCAACGCGGTCGAAATAGGGATTCTGAAACAGGCTGTCGAGAAAAACCCGGCTGGCCTGGGTACGGTCGTAATCCAGCACGGCGGTGCGAATATGTTTGACGTCAAATGAGAGCGCGTAGCCGTAGAGAATGAGTAACAGCGCCGGAATGAAAATCAGCACGCCCAGCGACAGGGGATCGCGGCGAATCTGACGGAATTCCTTTTTAAATATGGCCAAAAAGCGTTTCATGATGAAGTGGTCTGCTGGTTCTGAACCAGCCGGATGAAGGCGTCTTCCAGACTGATCGGCGCCACCGTGACCGATTGGACCGCCAAGCCCCGCGAGCGAATGGCCTGCTCCAGACTGCCGGTAGTGTAGGCGCCGGGCCGGCAAAAAAGATGCAGACGCTGGCCGAAGTAGGAACAGGCGATCAATCCATCGAGTCCTTTCAATAGTTCCTGGGTACTGCGAAATGACGGCAAAGCAATCTCAAAGAGGTCCTCAGGGACTGATGTCCGTTTCAGGTTCGCTGGTGAGTCCAGGGCAATCAGCCGTCCGCCGCTGATCAGGCCGATCCGATCGCAGAATTCCGCTTCATCCATGAAATGCGTTGTGATGAGGATGGTGCCGCCGCGCCGGGCCATGTCCTGAATCAGATCCCAGAAATGCCGCCGGGAAATAGGGTCCACGCCGCTGGTGGGTTCGTCGAGAAACAGAATCGGGGGCTCATGCAGCATGGCGCTTCCCAGCGCCAAGCGTTGTCGGAGCGCGCCCGAGAGGATACCCGTTGGCTGATGCTCCTGGCCATCGAGTCCCGCCATGGTGATGACAGCCTGAACCCGATCATGCAGGCGCTTCCCCGCCATGCCGTACACGCCGCCAAAGAACATCAGGTTTTCCTCCACGGTCAAGTCCTTGTAGAGACTGAATTTCTGGGACATGTAGCCGATATGCTGGCGCACCAGCTCCGGCTGGCGGTTGATGTCAAACCCGCCGACCGTGGCCGTGCCGGAGGTCGAGGACAGCAACCCGCACAGCATGCGGATGGTGGTGGACTTGCCCGCTCCGTTGGGCCCGAGAAATCCGAAGATTTCGCCCTTGGTGACGTTAAAACTCAAATGATCCACTGCCGTAAAGCGACCGAACATTTTAGTCAGCCCGTTCACGACGATGGCGGCAGTGTTTGCAATATCATGTGTTGTCATAGGACCTGTCCTGGAACCCATCTGTGGAGCGCTATTCTCTGTGGCAAAATTCTTATAGTTGTTTTAATGTATGGGAATTTTCCGCCAGAGGCGGATCAGCCTATGGCTGACAATCATGTGCAGTTCTGTCCCGCCTGCAGCACTGGAGCGCAGCGACTGCGGGCAGGCGAACTGCCACTATACTACTCATTCTCATGGCATTAATTGTGTAGGGGCCGTTCAATAGAACGGCAATTGCCCTCGATTTTTCGCAGGTCTAATTCACGGGTTGCCATTAAGCTGTCCCGTGGCATAGTTCAAGGCCGTCTGTGTCAAAACGATATTGGCCCGCGCGGATACGGCATCGTACTGGGCCTGGGTCAGTTTGGTGTGCGCATCCAGGAGTTCCGAGTGGCGGAGCAGACCGCTGTTCCAAAGGCTGGTGGCGGATTCCAGGTTGCGCTGAGCGCTTTGTTGCGCGCGTTCCGCCACCGTCAGGCTTTGAATGGCGTCCTGCAGGCTGATGCGGGCCTGGCGCGCTTCCAGCACAATGCGTTCATCCTCCTGGGTTAAGCGCAGTTTGGCTTGCGCGGCGCGGGCGGCTGCTTCCGACACCTTGCCGCGTGTCAGGCCCCAATCCAGGATATTCCAGCTGAGCGCCACGCCGGCATAGAAGTCCCCGTTCCATTCATCCTGCGGGGGAATGATCCTGGGGTTGGGGTTGTCATAATCATAACTGGCCGTCAGATATAATTGCGGCCAGTAACCGGCGCGATGCATATCCACCAGGGCCCCGGCGGCGTTCAACTCCATCCGGCGCACGGCATATTCAGGGCGGTTGGTCCGCGCCGTGTTCAACACATCGGATTCCGGAGCCACGCTCAGGCCGGCGGGAATCACAGGCCGGTTCGGAACGGCATTGGACGGCAGATCATGACCGGTGAGAAAAGCGATCTGTGCCCGCGCGATTTCATCGTACCGTTTGGCTTCCTCAAGATACAGGCGGGTTTTGTCGAGCAGTACCTCGGTCGAGAGAGTGTCGTTGTCGGTAGCCAGGCCGGCATCATGAAAATTCCGCATGTCAGTGGCGTGGACTTCCATGCGCGCTACGGCGGCCCGCAGAGTTGCCAGGGCATAAAAACTTTTCGACCAGTGCCAGTAAGCGGACAGGGCCTGCCGGCGGACGTCTGCTTCCACACTGTGCCAGGCCTGGGTCGTGGCGTTGTACTGGAAGCCCGCATGTATTTTCTGCTGCCAGAGTTGGCCGCCGGTAAACAGGGGTTGAGACAACGTCGCGGAAGCGCCATACCAGTCGGCAACCGAGGGGATAATAATGGTGTTGTTGTATTGTCCGGCGACGGCGCCGTCTTTCAATCCTTCGTAATGCCCGCCATGGGAGGCTAAATTCAGGGCCGGCAGAAGCTGAGCCCGGGTCTGAAGCGTACGGGCTCTGGCCGCTGCAATATCCTGTGCGGACAGCTTGAGCGTCAGGCTGTGGCGCAGGGCGTCCGCCAGCACTTGCGCGGCGTTGACCTGGGTATTTGTTTCGTCCGTGATGCCTGGCTCGGCGCTGAGCATTATCCCGAGAATCAGGCCGGCGGCGATCCATGCTTTCCGGCGATATGGTCGATGATTGCAGTAGGCTCGTAAGGGGTCAGTGATGGCGGGAATGGGTTTTACCCTTCTTCGCCAGAAAGCCCTGTGGCTTGCCACAGGGATGCCCAGCCTTCGCCCCCGACTGGCTACGGCGGGTAAAAATGGCGTTCTTGGCTTCGCAGGGTTCCGCAAAGATGCCCCGCGGCTTGCCGCGGGGTGCTTCACTGTAGCGCCGCATGCCTGCCCCGAGCACAGTCGAGGGGGCATGCGGCGATTCCGCCAATCCGCAGAATTTCGCGCCACACCGTGGCGCGCTACAGGACTGATCATCAGTGACTGAGGTATTACGCCAAAACCCGACGCACCTTTGAAACGAGATGATGCTTTCATGGATGTTCTCCTTCAGTTGAATCCGAACCCAGCAGAGCCACGAAGGCGTCCTCCAGGGACGGCGGCTGATCGCTGACCGTGACAGGTCCCAATCCCTGGCGTTCAATTTCCGCGATAGCGTCATGCGCCTCCACTGCTCCTTGCCGCGTCCAGAATTGGACATGATCCCCGTAACGCACAAGGCGTGTGGACGGCCACCGCCGGCGGAGTGCCGCGTACACCGCGCCGGGAGCGGAGCAGTCGAAGCGGTAGATGCGGCCCGGCATGGCCGCTTTAATTTGCTCCGGTGTGCCGGTCATGAACATCCGGCCGCGATGCATCAGGCTGATCCGGTGGCATCGTTCGGCTTCATCCAGGTAGGGGGTGGTCATGAAAATCGTTACGTCCTGCTCCAGGATGCCGCTGAGAATATTCCAGAATTCGCCGCGGGATATGGGATCCACACCGGTGGAAGGCTCGTCCAGGAAAATGATCTCGGGGGTATGAATCAGCGTGCAGACCAGCGCGAGCTTCTTTTTCATTCCACCGGAGAGCGCCTGTGCCAGCCGCCGGCGAAACGGTATTAACTGCGTAAATTCCAGCAGTTCATGGCGGCGCTGGGCGAAATTTGCCACTCCGTGGATTTCGGCGAAGAATTCAACGTTTTCATCCACGGTCAGGTCCCCATACAGCGTGAATTCCTGTGATAAATAACCGATCCGGGCTTTCAGCGGTTCCGACTCGCCGGCCAGATCGTAGCCCAGAATATGGCCGTGTCCGCCGGTGGGTTTCAGGATGCCGCACAGGAGCCGGATGGATGTGCTCTTGCCGGCGCCATCCGGCCCGACCAGTCCGAACATTTCTCCGCGCTGGACAGTCAAATCCAGACTGTTAACCGCCGGAACCGAACCGAACGCCCGGGCCAGCCGCTCGGTATGGATCACGGGCTGGGTCGTGGGTTCCATCAGCGTGACTGCTCCAAATATCCATCCGCCGGCATGCCGGGTTTAAAAATGCCGTCGGGATTGGGCAGGGTGATCTTGATCCGGTAAACCAGCTTGGCCCGCTCTTCCGGCGTTTGCACGTTGCGCGGCGTGAATTCGGCTTCCGGCGAGATAAATGTCACCTGGCCTTGATACCGCTTATCATCGCCGTCAATCTTGACCCAGGCCGACTGGCCCAGCTTGATGCGTCCCAGGCGGTTTTCCGGGACGTAGATGGAAAGCCATACTTCATCCAGGCGCGACAGGATGAGCAGCACCGATCCGACGGCCACCACTTCGCCGTCTTCCCGTATCCGCGTGGTCACGACCCCGTCCAGCGGCGCGGTAACGACGCAGTCGGCCACGGTCTTTTCCGTCTGGGCCAGTTGCGCTTGCGCCGCCTCCAACTGGGCCTGGGCGGCGCGAATATCCTCAGCCCGGTTGCCTTTCAGCGTTTTAATAAGTGTCTGTTCCGCCGCTGAAAGTACGGCGGCCGTCCGGTCGGCGACGGCCTGGGCGTCATCCATCTGTTTCTGGGTGGCGCTTTTTCTGGCATAGACCTGCTTGATTTTTTGGAGGTCCGCTTCCGCGGCGTACGCCGCGGCGTCGGCTGCCCGCACCAGATCCTGGACCCGCAGGATATCTTCGTCCCGACTGCCGGCCAGCATCAGGTCCAGACGGGCTTGCGCGGCGGCCCGCAGTGCCTGGGCTTCATTGCGTCGAAGTATATAATCCTCCGGATCAATCCGCGCAATGAGATCCCCTTTCTTAAGCACCGCGCCCTCGCGGTGGGGGAACACGAGCAGGCGTCCCCCGGCCAGCGGCGCCACTTGAACTTGGACACATTCAATCGTGCCGGAGCCGTCGGGCGCGTCCTGGTGTAATCCGCATCCGGCCAGGATACCCGCGGCCGGAATCAGCAACATCAATCGAGTCATATTCATGGGTGTGCTCTCCTTGCATGGGGGTTGCTCCGTTGGGACTTTATGGCCAGCCCATGGACCAGGGTTTCAATAATGACCTGCCGCTGGGTAGCCGGGTCGGGCAAAGAAATCCCGGTGGACGTCACGTCGACGTGTGCCAGCACGTCGCGAAGTTTCAGGCTGAACAGGCAGACGCCGATGATATGCCACCAGCCCTGGAGGGGATGAACGGATCGCAACTGATGTTGCGCGATGCCTTCCCGCAGAACTTTCAAGGGGTAGGGAAATTGCCGCGAGATCAAAGCATGTACCGCCTGGCCGAAAAGGCCGGGATGGAGGTTGAACGCCAGCGATATCAGGCGCAGGCGTTCCGGATGCGTTGTGCCATAGTCGAAAATGCCGTTGATCAGAAATGCCAGCCGGTCGCGACCACTACGGAAAGGCTGCGGATGGCTCTGCAGGGAATCGAAAAAGCGCTGGAGCACCGTCCGGATGGTATCGGCAAACAGGACCTGCTTGTTTTCAAAGTAATAGTAAATCAGGGCGCTGTTTACACCGGCCTGGCGCGCCAGCATGCGGATGGTGGCGCCAGTCAGGCCATGATCGGCAAAGACATGCATGGCAGCGTCAAGAATCTTGTGTTTCTGCGGGGATTCGGCGCGTCCCATGGGATTTTCTTTCATTGATGGACCATTGGTTTAATCAATTGATTAAACTAATCGATTAAATGAGTAATGTCAATCTGGTTTTTTTTATTAAAAACAGTTGTTTTATCAGCGGAAACATGGTAGAAGAACCGTATTGAAGACAGTGGTCTGTCTTCAGAGATGTGGTAAACCCCTTAAAAGGAGAACGGTCCAATGGCTGAAAAACGGAAAACCAAGAGTCAGATCATTGCCGAAGTAGCCGAAGCGGCTGAAATCAGCAAGAAGCAGGGCCAAGCGGTTCTCGAAGCACTGGTCGCCATGGCGTATAAAGAGGCTGTTAATGGATTTAAAATCCCCGGATTGGGTAAACTGGTGATGAAGGATCGCCAAGCCCGGATGGGCCGCAATCCGCGGACTGGTGAAACCATCCAGATTCCCGCCAAGCGCGTGTTGAAGTTTCGCGTGTCCAAGGATGCCAAACTGGCCATTCTGAAATAAGGTTGCGTATCTCTCTTTTAGCGCAGGCCGTCCCGATTCCAGGTTGCCCGACCATGCCTCAAGTCGGGACCGGGAATGATGGGACGGCCTGTTCTATTTTTGTCCATAATTCGCCGGTGTCCTATATGGATGCCGGGACTGTAGGGGTTTTCCGCCATAGGCGGATCCGTCTTCGGCGGAAGACTGCCACGCCTCATGCGTGGTAAACTTGCTTGCCACGCGTTTCGCGTGGTGCCGCTTGCCAATGCAACACGACGTGGCGGCCTGAGCATCCTGCGGGATGCTACTGGATGTTGTTTATGCATAGTGCAGATATACCCATACCCGAACGGCTATTGGCCGTGACATTGGTTCAAAATAGCGCCGGTCATGATCCGGCATCCAATTTAGCCCGGCTCGACGATCTGCTGGCCGAAATTCCTGCCGGCGACCTGCTGGCGCTTCCGGAAGTGTTTTCCCTCCGGGGGCGGGACGAGGATTACCGCGCTCAAGCGGAAGTGTTGCCGGGGTCCGTCATTCGCCATCTGGCCGCGCTCGCGGTCCGGCGCCGGGAATGGGTCCTGGCCGGTAGTGTGATGGAAAAAGCGGGCGATGCGGTGTTCAATACCAGCGTCCTGATCAGCCGTGACGGCGCTATAGCCGCCAGCTATCGCAAAATCCATCTTTTTGAAGCGATCCTTGACAATGGGCAGGTTATCAAGGAAGGCGATATCTACCGCGCCGGGGATATGCCGACCCTGGCGACGATCGAGGGTTGGCGGTGCGGCCTGGCCATCTGTTATGATCTGCGCTTTCCGGAGTTGTTCCGTCATTACGCGGAACAGGGCGCCCATCTTTTTTTTGTGCCGTCCAACTTTACCCAGAAGACCGGCCCGGCGCACTGGGAAACCCTGTTACGCGCGCGGGCGATCGAGAATCAGGCCTTTGTCGTGGCGCCCAACCAGTGCGGGGTCAACCCGTGCACGGAAATTGCCAGTTACGGCCACAGCCTGATGATCGGTCCGTGGGGCGATGTCCTTGCCCAGGCCGGTGATAACGACTGCGTATTGCGGGCCACGCTGGATCCCGCTGATCTGGCCCGTACCCGCAGCCGCATTCCCGTCCTGCGCCATCGCCGGCTCAGGGCATAAAAATCTGGCTCTATGGGAGCATCCACCGAGATGAGAACGCGATTAAAAAAAAGATTCTTGGGATGCTAATATTCGCCCGGGGATCAGCATCCAGGCACATTGAAGGCTGGCCGGAGGAGGAGGTGGAAATTCAATATGCCGCCGCTGCCGATAACAGCCAACAGCCGGACTATGCCCGATGGTGCATTCAGAATGACTGGTATTTCATTCATCCCCATTTCCGGGGGCCGCGTTGGACGCCTACCGCGCTTGGCTCAGACCTGGTGGTACAGGATGTTGTCAGTGCGGTTCACCATATGACGCAAACCTGCCAGGTGGACACCAAGCGCATCTATCTCATTGGCGGTTCGGGCGGCGGGCATGCGGCCCTGCTCATGGCTGGCCGCAGGCCTGACATCTGGGCGGGAGTTTCCGCCTGGTGCGGCATTGCCGATATCCGCCGGTGGTGGGAAGAAAGAACCGCCGCCGGCAGTTATATGCGCCAGATCGAACAGGCGTGCGGCGGTTGCCCTGATACGAATGCCAGGGCGGCTGAAGCTATTCAATTTCCGGCTTTACCCTCCTCCGCCAGGAAGCCCCGTGGCTCTTGACCTTCGTAGCCCCTCGGGCGAAGTAGGTTGCCACGGGGAGGCCCATCCTTCGCCCTTGACTGGCTACGGAGGGTAAAAATGGCGTTCTTGGCTTCCCCCTTCGCTCGGATAGCTTCGGCGGACAAGTCGGAGGGTTCCGCAAAGACTTGACCTGCGTAGCCAAGGCTACTACGGCGGAGCAGGTTGCCCCGCGCCTTCCTGCGTCGCCAAGGCTATGCAGGACAAGTGGCGCGGGGAGCTTCACTACAAAGACCACGCCAGAGGCGTGGCGTGCACGGAGTAGCGGTTGCATGAATTTGCATCAGATTCCAGGCCTTTCTTCTTGCCTTTCAATCCGCCCCTGCCTATGCTTATATTCGCAATGGACTTGGATCGAATCGGATTAAAGACTGGTAAAAAACGTTAAAGGGTGAACCCCGCGTTTCGCAGGGCAAGCACTTGTCCCGCCGGAGGCGGGATTCACATTGTAACAAGGAGCAGGCATGTCGGAAATTATTGACGTAGTGGCGAGGGAGATACTGGATTCGCGCGGGAACCCGACCGTAGAGGTTGAAGTGCATCTGGGATGTGGCCTGGTCGGTCGTGCCGCAGTGCCTTCGGGCGCGTCCACCGGCGAGCATGAGGCGCTGGAACTGCGGGACGGCGACAAAAAGCGTTACGGCGGGAAGGGTGTTTTGAAGGCGGTCAAGAATGTTCACAGTTTAATCCGGCCTGAGCTGATCGGGTTTGACGTCACCGACCAGGCGGGGCTGGATCGCAAGCTGATTGCGTTGGACGGCACACCTACCAAGAAGAAACTGGGCGCCAATGCCATCCTGGGCGTTTCCCTGGCCGCGGCCAGGGTGGCGGCAGAATTCGTGGGCCTGCCGCTGTTCCGGTATATTGGCGGCGTCAATGCCAGGGTTCTGCCCGTGCCCATGATGAACATCATGAACGGCGGCGCGCATTCCGACGCGCCTATTGACCTCCAGGAATTCATGATCATGCCCCGGGGCGCCGCGTCATTTGCCCAGGCCCTGCGCATGGGCGCGGAAACATTTCATGCGTTGAAAGGCATTCTGAAGGACATGAAACTCAGTACGGCCGTGGGTGATGAAGGCGGCTTTGCCCCCAATCTGAAAAACAACACCGAACCGCTGGAGGTCATTGTCAAGGCCATCAGCCGGGCGGGATACAAGCCCGGCAAGGATATCTTCATTGCGCTGGATCCCGCCGCCAGTGAATTCTATAATACCAATACTCGCCGGTATATCTTCAAGAAAAGCGATAAAGCATCGCGTACCTCCGAGCAGATGGTGGCCTTTTACGCGGGGCTGATGAAAAAATTCCCCATTATCAGTATCGAGGACGGTTTGGCTGAGAACGACTGGAGCGGCTGGAAACACATGACGGACAAGCTGGGCGACCGTCTGCAGATCGTTGGCGATGATTTATTCGTGACCAACACCCGGTTTCTACAGAAGGGTATTGAGCTGGGCGTCGCCAATTCCATCCTGATCAAGCTGAATCAGATTGGAACGCTGACGGAGACCCTGGATGCCATCCTGATGGCCAATCGCGCCGGTTACACGGCGGTGGTCAGCCATCGGTCCGGCGAAACCGAGGATACCACGATCGCGGATCTTACGGTGGCGGTCAACGCCGGGCAGATTAAAACCGGTTCAGCGTGCCGTACGGATCGCGTCTGCAAGTACAATCAATTACTCCGCATTGAGGAAAGCCTGGGTAAGAAAGCCGTTTACGGTGGCGTGATCTGACCTGTAATCCTGTTCAGATGTCATGAATCTATGGCTGATCATCTATCGTCTTGCCTGCGTGATCTTTGCAATCATGCTGGTCATCGTGATCATCGCCCTCTTTTTGCCCAAAGTCAGGCAGGCCCAGGAACGTCAGCGGAAAGCGGCCGTCATTGAGGAGCAGAACCGTGCCAGGGAAAAAATGACCAAACAGTTGCGGGAAAATCAGGAACAGTTTATGTCCGACCCGAAATACGTGGAACGCGTGGCCCGGGAAGAATTGGGTAAAGCCAAGCCGGGCGAGACTATCTTTCGTTTCATTGAGAAAAAAACCAACGAATACCGGATCCATCGATAAAGGTCAGCGGTCAGCCAGCCGGGAGCATCTACGTTCCAGCTATTGCAATGACCGATTATTTGTCCATTCTGATCTCTGCGGTTCTTTATGCTCTGGGAAAACATGGCCCGCCATAATCAATTCCGGCCTGGTATTGAAGTCTTGCTCAGGGGCCATAAGGATTGGCTGTCCGGTCAGCGACTTGGATTGGTCAGTCATCCGGCTGCCGTTACCCGCGATGGGATGAGTTCAGCGGAACGGCTCTGGCGCGAGCCCGGTCTGTGCCTTAAGGCATTGTTTGGACCGGAGCACGGTTTTTTTGGCACCGCTGCGGCCGGCGAGCCCTTGACCTATCAACGGCACCCGCAATGGCGGATTCCTGTTTTTTCCCTCTATGGCCGCCAGCGTAAGCCCACGACAGCTATGTTCCGTTCCCTGGATGTCATTATCATGGATTTGCAGGATCTTGGCGCGCGTCCCTATACGTTTGTGTCCACCTTGCGATACATCCTTGAAAAAGCCGCTGAATTGAAGAAAACCGTGGTGATTGCCGATCGGCCCGTGCCTTTACCGCGAGTGATTGACGGACCGTTACTGGATGCCCGGTACGCAAGTTTCGTGGGTTGTGTCCGGACACCCATGCTCTATGGCATGACTCCGGGCGAGATGGCGCTGTGGCTGAAGAGGGACCTGCAATTGGACTTGGATCTGCGCGTGGCCCGGATGCGTCACTATCAGCGTCAAGCGGAGCGTAATTCCGGTTGGCCGCCGTGGATTCCCCCGTCACCGGGCATTCGTTCCTGGGAAACCGGCACCTGTTACCTGGCTACAATCTTCGGGGAGGCACTGCCGGCCATTCATATCGGGCAGAATACCAATCTGGTGTTTCAGGTCTTTGCGGCGTCCTGGATGAAAAGCCGGCCGGTTTGTGAATTTTTGAACGGTCTTCGCCTGCCGGGCGCGGCGTTTTACGCGCATCCATATAAAACAACATCGTCCCGCGCTATGTTTGACGGTGTCCGCATCGTGCCGGTCGCCCCGCATATTTTCCGGCCGGTGCTGACAGGAGTTGCGATTCTGGCGGGCCTGCAGAGGTTGTATGGCCGCCGGAAGATATGGGGCTGTCGGAACACACGCCCGGAGTTTTTCGATAAACTCTACGGCACTGATTCCGTCCGTAAATCTCTGGGGTCCGGCGAAGATGCCTTCAGTATCGGCCGCCGGTGGGAGCAAGATATGCGGGCCTTCAATCGAACCAGAAAAATCAGCCTGCTGTATCCCGCCGGATAAGTCATAGCAAAGTCCTCGCTACCAATTTTTTTTATTCGTGGTATGATTACTGCCATTGTCTGGAATAGCTGGGGATGACATGTTCAATCCATATTACATCATATTGGGTTAACATTATGGGAATCCATCATGAAAAGTGTTTTAATGCCATTGGCTGATGGTGTGGAAGAAATGGAAGCCGTAATTGTTATTGACTCGTGTCGGCGGGTGCCATGGACCGTGATGTCCGTGGGAATTGAGCCGGGGATCGTGACAGCGTCCCGCGGTGTCCGCTTAATGCCCGATGCCGTCTGGGCGGAGATTGATCCGTCGGCTTTTGATATCCTGATCATTCCGGGCGGCAAGGCCGGAACCGAGGTGTTGTCCGGCAATAAGCGGGTACTGGAGGCCGTGCGGTTATTTATGCGTTTGGGGAAATGGGTGGTTGCCATCTGCGCGGGGCCGCTGGTGCTTCAGGCCGCCGGTGTTCTTGCCGGGCGCCGAGTGACATGTCATCCGGCCGTGGCCTTGACACAGACCAGGCGTCTTGAGGATCGGGTGGTGGTGGATGGGCGGTTGATTACCAGCCAGGGGCCGGGTTCTGCGTTTGAATTTGTCCTGGCGGTCATCGCGTCCGTGGCCGGCCCTGCAAAGGCGAACGATCTGGCAAAATCCATGGTGGTGGCCATTTAGTTATCAGTTTCTGGAACAAGCTGGGTGCAACCCACTCCGGTTTCGTCATCCCTCCGCGGAGGGGAACGCGGCAAAAAATGCGGAATGGATTTAATTTGAAGCAAACATCGAACGCCGAATGGGGAATAAAAACGAAGAACCGGGAACGAGAAACTGATAACTGATTACTAATCACTGATCACTGGGTTTCAAGATGCGCGTAAAAGACACATCAGACGTTATCGCCAGTTGTGTGGCCATTGCGGGCGACGCGGCGGCCGTGTTTGCGGGCTTCATGCTGGCCACGTGGATTCGGTTCAACAGCGGGATTATCCCGCTCATGCATGACTATGTGCCGTTGCATTTATACAGCATGTATGCGCAAGGCGCCGGCATTGCCACGCTCTTATTCCTCTTTATTTTTCAGTCACTGCGTCTTTATATCCGGCCCCAGATCGGCACATTTGGCGACAGGATCCCCCGCCTGATTCACGGCATTGGCATGGGGCTTTTGCTGGCGCTGGCGCTGGCGTTTGCCCTCAGAACCGAACCGCCGTTTTCGCGTCTGACGGCTTTGATTGCCGTGGTGACCATATCAATATGTGTGCTGGCGGAACGCTACCTGCTCTTCCGGTGGGAACTTCATTTAGCCCGCCATCGGAACGTCATCAACCGTGTGCTGATTGTGGGGGTTGATTCGATTGCCGCGCGCCTGAAACAAGCGCTCCAGCAGGAACCGCGGCTGGGGTCGCAAGTGGTCGCGTTTCTCCGTACCCGGGATGCAGCGCCTCATCCGGATATTCCGCCGGACCTGATACGGGGTACGATGGATGATTTGAAACCCATGCTGGCCGCCGGCGCCGTGGATCAGGTGATCCTGACCGATACATCCGTCGGACATCCGCGCATAGTAGACATGATTCTGGAATGTGAACAGACGCTGGTAACATTCAATCTGGTACCCGATCTTTTCCGCGTGCTTACCGATAACGTGGATATGCAGACGATTGACGACATTCCCTTGTTAGGTGTCAGTTGCTGGCCGCTGGATCATTTCTGGAACCGGATGCTCAAACGGATCGAAGATTTGGCAGGGGCGAGCGTGAGCCTATTGCTGTTGGTCCCGTTCCTGCCGTTTTTCGCCTTCCTCATTAAGCGTGATTCCCCGGGGCCGGTGTTTTATCGGCAGAAACGATGCGGCGAAAACGGGAAGCAGTTCGTATTGATTAAGTTTCGCACAATGCGCATGGACGCGGAAGCGGTAACCGGCCCGGTCTGGACCGTGGAGAACGATCCGCGCCGCACCCGCTTCGGCGCCTTTTTGCGGCGGCATAACCTGGATGAGCTTCCCCAGCTCTGGAATGTACTGAAAGGCGAGATGAGCCTGGTCGGCCCGCGTCCGGAACGCCCCTGGTTCGTGGAACAGTTCAAGGAGGATATCACCCGCTATATGTGGCGGCATGTATCCAAGCCCGGTATCACCGGCTGGGCTCAGATCAACGGGTTGCGCGGCAATACCGATCTGCATGAGCGCGTCAAGTATGACCTGTATTATCTGGAAAACTGGTCGCTGGCGTTCGATTTCAAGATTATTTTGAAGACATTTTTAAGTCGTGAAAATGCGTATTAACCTGACCTATTCATGAAGATTTCAGTTCTTCATGAATAGGTCACCCGAAGGGCCGTTTCGACAGGCTCAAGGTCTCGAGCGAAGTCGAGAGACTTCGACGTG
>CAYQNY010000002.1:0-44072 GCA_964418925.1 uncultured Verrucomicrobiota bacterium | reverse complement strand
TAATCCACGAGGAACTGGCGGCCCCGTTCCACACCGCTGAGTACACCAGGTACTGACCGTCCCTGTAGCCGGAGTTCGCAAATTCCGTTCCTCCCCGGAAGCTTTTGACAGCGTTGTTGTGGCAATACACCAAGCCCCTGGCATCGCCCGCGCTGCCGCCCATGATGTTCCCGCCGCTGCCGGCGGTCTTGCGGGCCTCAAACACCGTAAAGACCGTCCATGGACCCGCGTTCGCAAAGGGGGAGTCGGTTGCGTTCATCAGCCGGTCATCCAAGTTGAAGCGGACGGCCGACAGACCCGCCTTGGCGGGCCAGGACACCAGCGTCGGCCGGTCGGCCAGCATCGGCGGGGTAACATCCAGGCCGCTGCTGCCCTTATCCTGCCAGTTGGTGACACTGCTTCCGTCGAGCAGTACCGTGTTCGTATCGTTGGCATCCAGATGAAACGCCGCCCCGCTGACCGGCAAGTCGGCCCGCAGCGGCGTCACGACCAGCCCCATCACTGCTCCCACAAACAACATTCCCTTTACATTCCTCTGCATGATACTATTCTTTCCCGCACCTGTGTTCCGATTGATGATTTGCGGCGAAGTCCCGCGTCGCCCTCCGAAATGCGCGCTGTGGATGCCAAGACCGCACAACACGCCGAACCGTTTCGCTGTCTGTCGAGTAGGCATAATATGATCTCCTCATTTATCCGGACTTGATAGACTTCTGCGAAATGCGCCGCGTGGGGCTTGCCACGCATCCGGCGTGGTCACGCGGCCTACAAATTCCTTGTTTTTTGTAGGCCCACTCACCGAGTGGGCGCGATTTTAGACCATTTCGCAGAAGTCTAATCCGGACTTGAGTCACACGGACACTTCCTTTATCCGCACCAGACGTTTGAAGCCGGTCATTTCCTCGCGTTTCAGTCCCGGCGTTGTGATCCATAGATCGAAATCCCGCAGTGTGCCGAACACAACGCCGACGCGGTCGCCGACTTTCGTGGCGTCGGCCAGCAGAATGTTCCGCCGGCCGCACCGGAGCATGTTCCGCGCGTCGCGGGCCGCGTCGGCGTTCACGGCCAGGCACCGTCCGCGCGTATCCACGCCATCGGTCCCGAAAAACAGGGTGTCGGCGCGGACGTTTTCCAGCACGCCGGCCATGAGCCCGCCGCCCATGCAATACAGATCGCGGTGGTATTCGCCTCCCAGCAGGAACACGCGCACGTTGTCGAACCGGCTGAACTCGCCGATCATAGCCACGGAATTGGTATAGACCGTGATCGGGCCGCATCCGCCCAGGCAGGATGCCAGATGGAAGGTGGTGGAGCCGTCGCTGATCAGAAGCGTATCGCCGGCGTGGACTTCGCCCGCGGCGGCGCGGCCGATGGCCTGTTTGAGATCGAACCGGGTGGCGACCCGTTTCTGGTACGCGGCGTTCTGGGTGCGGCTCAGGGCAATGCATCCGCCCAGGGTGCGCACGATAGCGCCGGCGTTTACCAGGACATCCAGATCGCGGCGGATGGTGAGCAGCGAGACCTTGAGCGCGCGGGCCAGTTCGTCCACGCGCCACTCCCGCTCCACCGCCCGCAGGCGGTTCATGAGCTGTTGCTGACGGATTTCCGGCTTCACGGCAGAATGTACCTTTTATTCATTCTTTTTGAACTATACGTTCACTATGGCCGGACGTCAACACTAAAAACACGTATTTTTTCCAGCGCGAGGCCATTGGATATTGGTCCATTGGGCAATGGATTCTTCATTGCGTTCGATAGCTCGGCGCGTGGGTTTCTGGGGACTCCATCCCCTTCCATGGAGTAAGCGACATAGATGGTCAACATTGTCAACGGAAGACTCGATCCTCCTCGCAATCGTTCCTGCGATTGCTGATAAAGCAGCCGTGCTCGATGTAATGCGTTGGGATGGGCCGACGAACGTTTGTGTCCGTCAAGCAACACTTTTTGGTTACAGCCGAAGGCTGCTTTATAATGCTCTGGCCGAGGTTGGTCCACGGAATACGTTATAAATGCACTGGACTTGCGGAGTAGTTTTCATTATACAGAATGAGATGTTCAGCCTTATGACCCAAGGAATGATTGGCCACTGAAAAAACCGAATCCATGAAAACCAGTGATCTCCAGGCATTAAAAGAAGCGGCGCTGCAGGATGGCCGCGCGGCCAAAAATGCGGATGAGCTGGAAAAGGTCCGCGTCCAGTACCTGGGCCGCAAGGGCCTGTTGCCGGAAATCATGAAGGGGTTGAAGAGCTTGTCTGCCGCCGAGCGTCCGGCCATGGGCCGGATTTCCAACGAGCTCAAGCAGGAACTAGACGCTCTGCTGAAATCACGGCGCACTGAGTTGCAGGCCCGTACCGCCGGTCCGGCCGAGATTTTCGACGACACGCTCCCCGGCCAGTGGCGGCCCCTGGGCAGTAGACATCCCATCAACCGGATTATCGAGGACACCATCCAGATTTTCGCGACGCTGGGTTTCACCGTGGCCGACGGCCCGGATATCGAGACCGAGTATTACAACTTTGACGCCTTAAACACCCCCGCCGACCATCCCTCCCGCGACATCCAGGACACGTTCTGGCTGGAAAGCGGCGAGCTCCTGCGCACTCAGACCTCGCCGGTACAGATCCGGGTCATGGAACAGCAGCAACCGCCCGTCCGGATCATCGCCCCCGGCCGTTGTTACCGGCGTGACACGACCGACGCCACGCACAGCGCCAACTTCCACCAGATCGAGGGTCTTTACGTGGATCGCGATGTTTCCATGGCCGACCTGAAAAGCGATATCGCCTATTTCGCCCGGCGAATGATGGGACCGGACGTCAAAGTACGCTTCCGTCCGCACTTTTTCCCGTTCACGGAGCCGAGCGTGGAATATGATTTTTCCTGTCATGTCTGCGGCGGCAAGGGATGCCGCATCTGCAAACACAGCGGCTGGATTGAGATCTCCGGCGCCGGCATGGTGAATCCCAAGGTCTTCAAAAAGGTTGGCTACGATCCGGAAACGACCACCGGTTATGCTTTTGGCATGGGCGTCGAGCGGATTGCCATGGTCAAGTACGACATTCACGACATCCGCCTGCTGTATGACAATGATATCCGGTTCCTGAAGCAATTAGCGTTATGAAAATCCCATTCAGCTGGTTAAAAGAATACGTTGACGTGGATGTCGAGCCGCCGGCGCTCGCCGAGCGCCTGACATTCGCCGGCCTGGAGGTCGAAAGTCTGCATGTCATCAGTTCCGACTTCAAGGGCATTGTGGCCGGCGAAATATTGAGCGTTCAACCGCACCCGACCGCCGCAGCCCTGTTGCTCTGCGAGGTGTCGAACGGCAAGGACACCCGCCGGTTGGTTTGCGGCGCCCGGAATTTCAGCGTTGGCGACAAGGTCCCGCTGGCAGAAGTCGGTGCCGCGCTTCCCGACGGCACGGTCATCCAGGCCGCCGAAATTCGGGGCGAAGCGTCGCCAGGCATGCTGTGCGCGGAAGACGAATTGGGGCTTTCCGACGACCATTCCGGCCTGCTGATTCTGCCCCCTGACGTTGCCGCCGGCACGTCCCTGACGGAAATTCTCGGTCCGCCGGAAACGGTACTGACCATTGAAGTAACGCCGAACCGGCCGGACTGCCTGAGCATGATCGGTATCGCCCGGGAAGTGGCGGCGCTCTACGGACGTCGGCTGAAACTGCCTGCCGTTTCCTTTCCGGAGGAAGGTCCGGCGGTTGATACCTGTACATCCGTCCAGGTCGAAGACGCGTCCGGATGCCCGCGTTACACGGCCCGTATCTTGTCCCATGTCACTATCAGGCCCAGCCCTTTCCTGGCCCGCCGCCGGCTGGCGCTGGCCGGCATCCGGCCGATCAACAACATCGTGGATGCGACCAATTACGTCATGCTGGAATGCGGTCAGCCGCTCCACGCGTTCGATCAAACACTGTTGAACGAAGGCCGCGTCGTGGTACGCCGGGCCAAATCGGGTGAGCGCATGGCCATGCTCGATGGCACGGAACACGCTCTGACGCCGGATATGCTGGTCATCGCCGACGCGCGTGCTCCGGTAGCCGTGGCCGGGATCATGGGCGGTATGGCCAGCGGTATCCTGGACACCACGCGCACGGTTCTCCTGGAAAGCGCCGGCTTCAATTCCACCGTGGTCCGAAAAGGTTCCAAAATCCTGGGACTTTCCACGGAGTCTTCTTACCGGTTCGAGCGCGGTGTGGACATCAACCTGGCGGACTGGGCCAGCCGGCGCGCGTCAGCCCTGATGGTTCAATGGGCCGGGGCCAAGGCGGCCAAAGGTGTCATTGACGCTTATCCGGTTGAACCACAGTTGCGTACCATTACCTGCCGGTTTGACCGTGTCCGGCAACTGCTGGGCGTGGATATTACCAATGCTCGCATTGCTTCCATTTTGGAATCGCTCATGCTCCCGGTAACGCAACATAAAGGCAAGACCTGTGACGTAAAAATTCCGACCTTCCGGCCGGACCTGGAAACCGAGGCCGACCTGATCGAGGAAGTCGCCCGCATGCACGGCCTGGACAAAATTCCAATGCGAGATCCATCCCGCGGCAACGGACCCCGCCATGGTCAGGCACCCTTCAGTTCTGTTCAGGGTCTTGAGTCTGTCGCCGGGCGGAGCAATGATAAAGGCGGGCCGGCCCACCGTAGCCAGGAACGAAGTGACGGCGAAGGCGGGCTGACCGACGACCAGTTATCCCGCGCGATCATACAATGTCGCCGGCACCTGATTGGACTGGGCCTCTCAGAAATCGTGAATTATAGCTTTGTCGGCGAGGCGCTTTTGAACCGCTTTTCCGCCTTAGGTGGATCCGCCTCCGGCGGAGACAGTGCCGCCGCTGACCGGCGGATTGTTCTGGCCCGTCCCATCAGCGCCGATCACTCAATTTTACGGCCGTGGCTGTTGCCCCAGATGATGGATACCCTGGGCCGTAACCGGTCGCGGCAAATCATGGAAGCCGCCTTCTTTGAAATCGGCCGGGTATTTTTCTCTGCCGCAGGCAAGCTGAATGAGGAAGAACGGCTGGTGATCGGTCTTATGGGTCCTGTGGGCCGGCCGGGACTTGAAAAACACCGTCCCTGGTGTGAAAACGACGCGTTTACGTGGCTGAAAGGCATTCTGGAAGCGCTCTGCGCGGCGCTGGCATTGCCATGGTCCTCATCAAACCCTGTCACGGGCATGGCCTTATCGTCGCTGGCGCCCGGGGCGCCGGTGCCGGAGAATTTTCCTGGCCGTTGTTTCAAAGATCATCGCCTGATGGCCGTCGCCTTGAACGGCGAGGCTGGCGGTGTGCTGGGTCTGATCATAGACGATATTTGCCGCGAATATCGTATCCTGGAACCTGTCGCGGTTCTTGAACTCCGCCTGGCGCCGCTACTGCGATATGTAGAAGATACGCCGACGGCAGGACGTCTTCCGGTGTATCCTTCCGTGACGCGGGATATCGCCCTGCGCGTCGGCGCCGGCATCAAGCATGAAACGATCATTCGGACGATTCAAAATATTGCGCCAAAAGAATTGACAAACATTCAACTCTTTGATATATATAAAAATGTGGAACTTGGAGTGGGCTGGAAAAGCATGGCTTATTCCCTGACATATCGTGCTACAGATCGGACTTTGACGGACAACGAGGTGAATAGCCTGCATGAGTCCATTAAAACCGGTTTGCGGAATGAGTTAAAGGCAGAGATTCGAGAGGGGTAATCAGGGACGATAATGAAATTCATTGAGTTCGGTCTTAAGTTGTTGCAATTGCGATTCTTTTCAGGCATGGATGACATGTCTGTGTTTGATGGTTTAGCGGTTTGTGGTTGTCATTACCTCCCGGCTCAGGTCCGGGTGAACGCCGATCAGCGATTGACGATACGCTGTCATTGCCGTGATGAGGTATGGTTGGCTGACGGTCACAGGTTGGCGGCAATAAATTTCTACAAGGAATCGTAATTGTTCTTTCACAACATTTGGTCGAAATGATTTTCCCTCGTTGAATTTCATTTTGCACTCTCTGAATACCCTGCCTGGCGCGTGGTTTCGGGCCTATTTTCTGACCCATTAATAAGTCTGATAGGGAGCTCGAACCCCAATGGCACCCT
This sequence comes from uncultured Verrucomicrobiota bacterium, assembly GCA_964418925.1. Classification (GTDB taxonomy): domain Bacteria; phylum Verrucomicrobiota; class Kiritimatiellia; order JAAZAB01; family JAAZAB01; genus CAYQNY01. The sequence goes on along the minus strand of CAYQNY010000002.1, from coordinate 37,960 downwards.
TATGCCCGTTCAGGGACTTGGAACCCATTGGTTAGAGCACCCACGTTGTTCAATCGGAACAGAAACGGGAACCGTCACGACCGGGTGGGGTATTCTTTTTTCGGGGAAAATTCATGGACCTGTTTGATGAGTCAAAGCCGGATCATGATATCCGTCAACAGCCTCTGGCGGCAAGGATGCGCCCCCAATCGCTGGAAGAAATTGTCGGCCAGGATTCTCTGCTGGCTCCCGAAAAACTACTGCGGCGCGCAATCGAATCGGACCGGCTCGGCAGTCTCATTCTCTACGGTCCGCCGGGATGCGGCAAAACTTCGCTGGCCGAAGTCATTGCCCGGGTGACCCGCCGCAGATTTGAGCGTATCAGCGGTGTGGTTGCCAATGTCGCCATCCTACGCGATCTTCTGCAAGCCGCTTATGAACGCCGCCGGCGTGAAGATGTTGAAACCATTCTGTTCATTGACGAAATTCATCATTTCAATAAATCACAGCAGGACATCCTGCTGCCTTATGTTGAAAACGGTTCGGTCACGCTCATTGGCGCCACGACCCACAACCCGTTTTTCTTTGTTAACAGCCCCCTGACATCCCGCTCCCAGATTTTCGAGCTGGACCCTATTGCGGAAGACGACATCATCCGTCTCCTGCACCGCGCCCTGACCGATACGCGCGGCCTGGCGGCTTTCCCGGTGGATGCCGATGACGTGGCGCTGGCCCACCTGGCCCGGACCTGTGAGGGCGATGCCCGGCGCGCACTGAACGCGCTGGAAATTGCAGTGTTGACCACGCCGCCCAACGCCCAGGGCCGCCTCCATATTACCCGCGAGATTGCGGAAGACTCCATTCAGAAAAAGGCCGTTGTTTACGACCGCGACGACGATGGGCATTACGACACAATTTCCGCGTTCATTAAAAGCGTGCGCGGTTCCGATCCCCACGCAGCTGTGTACTGGCTGGCTAAAATGCTTTACGCGGGTGAAGATCCCCGGTTCATCGCCCGGCGCTTGATTATCCTGGCGTCTGAGGATATCGGCAATGCCGACCCACGCGGTTTGTTGGTGGCTGCGGCGGCCAAGGATGCCGTGGACTTCGTCGGCATGCCGGAAGCCCGCATCATTTTATCCCAAGCCACAACATACCTGGCTTGCGCGCCGAAAAGCAATGCCGCCTACCTGGCAATCGAAAAAGCTCTGCATGACGTCAAGAACGGCCGCGTACTGCCGGTACCCAAACCCTTGCGCGGCACCGGTTATCGCGGCGCAGAGCGTTTGGCGCACAAAGGATATCAATATGCCCATGATTTTGAAGGCCATGTCGTGGACCAGGAATACATCCCCACCTCGGCGGTTTATTATGAACCAACCCGGGAAGGCTATGAAGCAGTGCTGCAACAGCGTCTGGTGCAATGGGCCAAGATCAAACAGGCCCAGCGGAAAGCGGCAAAGCGCAAAGAAACAAGCGGGAAGCAGGATGAAGAGAAAAAGACAGAATAATCAGGATAAAACAACAAGAGATCAACAACCATGACGACCAAAACGGATATCCGCCGGCACATCCATGACCAGCGGCAGGAACTGACGCCCAACTGGGTCCGGCCAAGGAGCGACCGGATTCAACAACGGCTCCTGGCGTTGGATGAATGGAGCACCGCGCGGCTGATCTGTTGTTACCTGGCCGCGCCGACAGAAGTTCAAACCGGATGGATTATTGACGACTGCCGACAGGCCGGCAAACAGGTTTGGGTGCCGGCTTTTCGTCCGACACGCGAACGCTATGAGTGGACCCGGCTCGCACGCGCGGATGCGCTGACCACAGGCCGGCATCATATCCCGGAACCGGAACAACCGGATTGGAACCGACCAGGGGTTGTGGATATTGTTATTACGCCGGGGTTAGCCTTTGATTCGCACGGAGGACGCATCGGGCATGGCGGAGGCCATTATGACAGGCTGCTGGCGCGCGCGGCTCTGCGTACGGCTTTAAAGGTCGGACTGGCCTTTGTGTTTCAAATACGGGATCACGTGCCGACATTGGCACACGATATCGGCATGGACATCATCGTGACGGAATATGCCGTCATCCGCTGCCGGTAGAAAAGAAATAGCCACTAAGACACCGAGGCACAAAGGATTCTTTATTAGCCTGCATTATGCATGAAAATTATATTTTCATTTATAAGCATTTCAAAGCCAATGGCTTTGAAATTTCGACGCGCCTGCAAAAATCGCAGGCTTGCCCGTTCGGCTTCGCTCAGGGCCTTGAGCATTGTCGAAACGGCCCTTTGGGTGACCTATTCATGAAGAATTAAAATCTTCATGAATAGGTCAGGTTAGACCGACTCAAGTTTTTATTGTTTATTTTTCTTAGTGCCTTGGAGACTTGGTGGCAGATAATTCAGGATAAAAGAACATCATAACAAGAACTATTCGGAACCGGACTCCGATCCGGAGGAGGAAACTATGTTGCAATGGTGGATTGGCACATGTGTCGTCCTGTTGGCGGCAGGACTGGGTTATTATATTCGTCTGATTATTGGCCGTTATGAAGTCAGATCCGGCGAGCAGGAAGTCAAGCGGCTCAGCAAGGAAGCGCGGCGCGAAGCGGACACCATCCGCAAGGAAGCGGGGATTCAGGCCAAAACCGAGGTCCTCAAGGCGCGGGAAGCGTTTGAGAGCAGTATCAAGACCCGGCGCCAGGAAATAGCGGCGCTGGAAAAGCGCATGGCGGAACGCGAGTTAAATCTCGATCGCAAGGTGACGATGATCGATAAGAAAACGCTGGCGATCGAACAGAAGCTGGCGGAAGTTGAAAAGAAGGAAACCGCGCTCACACAACAGCAGAATGAATATAATACCCTGATCAAGACGGAACGGGAAAAACTCCAGCGGATAGCTGGTTTGACCCTCGATGAAGCGCGCCAGGCCCTGATAACACAGATCAAGGAGGAAGTGCAGGGCGAGACCGGCATGCTGATCCGGCGCTTGCAGGAGGAAGCCAAGGAAAACGCTGAACGTGAATCCAGAAAAATTGTGGCCCAAGCCATCCAGCGTTTCTCATCCGGCCATGTCAGCGAAATGATGACCAGTACCATCGCCCTGCCCAACGATGACATGAAAGGGCGTATCATCGGGCGGGAGGGTCGCAATATCCGTGCCCTCGAAGCCGCCACCGGCGTGGACCTGCTGGTAGACGACACGCCGGAAGCTGTCGTTATCTCCGCGTTTGACCCTATGCGCCGCGAAATTGCCAAGCAGACGCTGGAACGTCTTATCGTGGACGGCCGCATACATCCAGCCCGAATTGAGGAAGTTGTGGCCAAGGTCAAGGAGGAAATGAATGAAATCATCCGGGCGGCCGGTGAGGAAGCCATTTACGCCGTCGGCTTGCAGGGCGTGGAGCCGGAGATGGTGCGGACTCTGGGGCGGCTGAAGTACCGCAACAGTTTCGCCCAGAATGTGCTGATGCATTCCATTGAAGTGGCCCAACTGATGGGCATCATGGCGGGCGAACTGGGGCTGGATATCATGCTGGCCAAACGGATCGGCCTGTTCCACGATATCGGTAAGGCGCTCGACAGCGAGGTGGAAGGCAGTCATGCTGTCATCGGCGCTGATTTTCTCCGGCGCCAGGGTGAAACACAGATTCTACTCAACGCCGTGGCCGCCCATCACGCGGACGTGGAACCGGAAAGCATTTACGCGACACTTACGGCGGCCGGCGACGCCATCTCAGCGTCCCGCCCCGGAGCCCGCTCCGAGACCAGCGCCATCTATGTCAAGCGCCTGGAAAAGCTGGAAGCGATTACCGGCGGATTCAGCGGCGTGGAAAAAAGCTATGTCATCCAGGCCGGGCGCGAGGTACGGGTCATCGTTCAGCCAAACAAGGTGGATGATGCCGGCGCCATGCACCTGGCACGGGACATCAGCAAGAAAATCGAGCAGGAACTCCAGTACCCCGGCCAGGTCAAGGTGACCGTAATTCGCGAAAAACGCTGTATCGAATACGCCCGCTGAAGCGGTGACTTGCCCGGTTCCAGCTGCAGGATGCTTATGTTGAAGGCATATGCAATGGATATTATGGTGTGAAGGATTGCTTGTGGTGTGTCTTCGTTCCGGGATGGTTCAACGTTGATTATGTCATCTCCAATGCCCCAGCAAAAAATCTACCGGGTGGCGGAAATTACGCGCCTTATCAAGACGATTCTGGAAGATGAGGTCGGTGATATCTGGATCGAGGGGGAACTCTCCAATTTCCGCAAGCCGGTTTCCGGCCATTGTTATTTCACGCTCAAGGATAAAAGCGCGCAGATTGCCGCCGTCATGTTCCGCGGCAGCCAGCGGGATTTGCGCTTTCAGCCGGCTGATGGCATGATGGTCCGGGTATGCGGCCAGGTCAGCGTGTATGAAAAAAGCGGCCGGTACCAGATCATTGTCCGGCAAATGGAACTGAGCGGGCAAGGCGCCCTGCAGGCGGCCTTTGAAACCTTGAAACAGAAACTCGCGGCGGAAGGTTTGTTTGACCCGGCCCGGAAAAAGACGCTCCCGCTACTGCCCCGCTATATTGGCATCATAACCTCACCCACCGGTGCCGCACTCCGTGATATCCTTAACATTCTGGCACGGCGTTTTTACAACCTGCATGTCATATTGGCGCCGGTGCGGGTCCAGGGCGCCGGCGCGGCAATGGATATCACGACCGCCCTGGACGATCTGAATGCCCGGGGCGATTTGGATGTGCTGATTGTCGGACGGGGCGGCGGCAGTCTGGAAGACCTCTGGTGCTTCAACGAAGAAAGCGTGGCCCGAGCGATTGCGCGCTCGACCATTCCGGTTATTTCCGCCGTGGGTCATGAAATTGATTTCACGATCAGTGATTTCGTCGCCGATCTGCGGGCCCCCACACCATCGGCGGCCGCTGAGCTGGTGGTGCGGGAAAAGGCTGAGTTCGCCGGTCAACTGGAGGCAACCGCGCGCCGGTTGACTAGAAGTCTGCAACAGCAATTTCTTGGCCGGAAACACAGGCTCCTGGCGGTCAGCCGGAGCCATGTCTTTCGAGAACCCGCCTGCCTGGCCCAGCGTTACCGGGATCGGATAGATCGTCTGGACCGGCAGATGCGCCGCGACCTGGTCACGCTCCTGCGCGAACGCCAGCAACGGACGGACGATTTGAATCTGAGACTTGTCCGTCAAATGCGGGCCTGGCAGAATCTGCGCGCGCTGGACCTGAAACGGCTGACCCTCCTGCTCAACAATATAAACCCGCTTGCGGTTCTGGACAGAGGGTATAGCATTACTTATGGGCCGGACGGTCGGATTCTTCGCGCGCCGGACGACGCGCACGAAGGCAACCTCCTGCTGACCCGTCTTGCCCGCGGCACGGTAAAGTCCATGGTGGTGAAACATCCACGGAAGCCGGAACCATCTTTATAACCGCCTTGGGAGGATGTTATGTTCATACGCCTTATGCTGACAGGGATAGGCGGCATACTGCTGGCTGGCACAATGCCGGCGCAAGCACCCACAAAGACACAAGACATTCCGTCGCCGGCAACATACCGGGAAATGAATGCCCTGTTGGGCTTGGAACTCTGGCAGGACGAAGCTCTCTGGGATGACGACGCGCACGAAACAGCCCAACGGTTGCGCTGGCCGGAAGAGTCTCGGACCTCCTACGAAGCCAGCTATCGGTATTATCCCGACGCGGACTACCGCGTTCTGGAAGCCCGGCCGTTTTCCATTGCACTGTATGCCGATCCGGACAAGGTGTCGGGATTATCACTGGTTTTTGCCAATAAAGGGGACTCCATTCAGCAGATCGGGACAAATACAAAGGATAAACAAAGCATCAAGGCGGCCCGGCAGTCGCTGAAGAATTATGCCAAGGCGATAAAGAATGATACTGCCGTCATTAAGTCCCGATTACAGCAGGCTCTGGGTAAAGCGGCGCAAGATCAAATTGGCCGTGGGGCAAAAACCAAAGAGCAAGTAAACCGTTGGGATTGGAACAGTCATGCGATCCTGTTGTCCGCCCCGCGGGGCGAGTATATTCGGATTCAGATCATCCCGGTGGAACTAGCTGATGTGGACGGCATGAGGCAACGTGTGAATGACAAGGATTTTCGTCAGATCCTGGCGAAACGAGTTAGTACGCGTGCTAACGGCGATGTGATCATCACCGATATTCCAATGGTGTGGCAGGGCAATAAAGGTTATTGCGTCCCGGCCACATGGGAGCGATATTTGCGATATGTCGGTATTCCGGCGGATATGTACGTGCTGGCGCTGGCCGGCGAAACCCAGGCGGGCGGCGGCACCCAGGCGAGCGCTATGGCGGCCGGCGTGTCGCAACTGGCGCACAAATATCATCGCAACATCAAAGCGTTTACTCGACCGTTCAATACCCGGAATGTCGCCAAATGGATAAACAAAGGGATTCCGGTTATGTGGTGCATCCTCGCTGACCAGGAGTTTTATCACCAGGAATTGACGGAACGCGCCCGGACTCGTCAGGCCGCAACCGGGGATAACTGGAAGGAGCAAGTCAAAACCTGGGAACACAAGGCTGGCCGGCTGCGGCCCGATAAAACACGGGGGCACATGTGTATGATTATCGGCTACAACCCGGATACGAAGGAAATCGCCATTTCTGATTCATGGGGTCCGGATTTCGTCGAACGTTGGCTGACGCAAAAGGAAGCGCGCGTCATCAGCCGGGATATTTTTTACGTGATTCAATGGTAAGATAGGCGGATAGACCGGCCGCGGGGCGCGAATAATCGTGTTATTGTTTCGCTGTGATGCTACCGTATAGCCCGAAGCAACATTAAGCGCGCGTAATGCTATTGTTATGGAGTGACCATGAAAACCACGGAAAAACGACCAAACTTTGAAAAAGCGCTGGAACGTCTGGAAACGATCGTGCAGGCAATGGAAAGTGACACTCTGAGTCTCGATAAAATGATGAAGCATTTTGAAGAGGGCATGACGCTCGTCAAGTTATGCACGGAAACATTGAACGAGGTGGAGCACAAAATCGAGATACTGGTTAAGAAAAACGGAGCAACGACCTCCGCACCGTTCCAGGTGCCGGCTGATAATGCTCCGGAGCAAGACAAGGAACCGGATAAAAGCTGATGCCAAACTTGGGCCACGGATTAACAGAGGATCCAGAGTCCGTGCCATTGAAAAAATGTTTTCGTCTGTGTTCTCCGCGGCCATGCGGCTAATATTTTAATTTTTATGACAACAATCCTGGACAACATCAACGGCCCCGGCGATGTAAAAGTTCTGACGCTGGACGAGATGACCCGTCTGGCAGAAGAGTGTCGCGCCCTGATCATCAAGACCACCAGCATGACGGGCGGTCATCTGGCGGCCAACCTGGGCACGGTCGAACTTACCATCGCCCTGCTCAAAGTGTTCGCGCCGCCGGCCGACAAGCTGATCTGGGATGTCAGCCATCAGACCTACACCTATAAGATTCTAACCAACCGCCGGTCGGTTTTTCATACCCTGCGACAAACCAACGGCATTTCGGGATTTCTGCTGAGATCTGAAAGTCCTTATGACGCGTTCGGCGCCGGGCATGCCGGCACAGCGCTTTCCGCGGCGCTCGGCATGGCCGTGGCGCGCGACCGCCGGCAAGGGGATGAGCATATTGTCGCCGTCGTGGGCGATGGCGCCCTGGGGTGCGGCAGTTCGTTCGAGGCCCTGAATAACCTGGCTTTCACCACCCGCCGTCTCATTGTGATTTTGAACGACAATGAAATGTCCATTGCCGCCAACGTAGGCTCCGTGGCCCGCACTCTGGGAGAACTGCTGGCGCATCCCCGGTATAACCGGTGGAAAAGTTCCGTGGAACGGTTCGCCAAGGACCGTTTGCGGTTGACCTGGCTGCGGAACATTTATTTCCGGATAGAGGAAGCGGTTAAAAGTCTGTTCCTGCGCAGCGTGTTTTTTGAGGAATTCGGACTGCGGTATATTGGTCCAATTGACGGCCATAACATGCACACGCTGATTGCAGCCCTTGAAATTGCCCGACGCGCGGACGAGCCGATTCTGTTGCACGTATCCACCCAGAAAGGCAAAGGGTATCCGTTTGCCGAAGAAGAGCCGGAAGTATGGCACGGCACCGGCGCGTTCGAATATGAAACCGGCCGGCCCCTGGCCACCGTAAAAACTCTTAAGTATTCCGCTGTGTTTAGCGGCACTTTGCAGCGCTTGGCCCGGGCGAACGACCGCATCGTTGCCATCACCGCGGCCATGGCCGCGGGAACCGGGCTATCTGAATTTTCCCGGGAGTTCCCGGCCCGGTTCTTTGACGTTGGCATTGCCGAGGAACACGCGGTCATCTTTGCCGCCGGATTGGCTTCCGCACGATTATTGCCGGTTGTGGCCATGTACTCCACCTTCGCTCAGCGCGTTGTAGATTACGTGATTCACGATGTCTGTCTGCAACGGCTGCCGGTAATTTTCTGTATCGACCGGGCCGGTGTAGTTGGCGATGACGGGCCCACGCATCACGGGGTATTTGATATCGCCCTGTTCCGGACTGTGCCCCATCTGGTCATGCTCCAACCGAAAGACGAGGCTGAACTGGCCAATATGATCTATTCGGCGACTCAATGGAACCGGCCGGTCATGATTCGCTACCCGCGTGGCTGTGGCCCGGGCGTTCCCCTGCCGGAAACGTTCACGTTATTGCCTTGCGGCCATGCCGAGGTTCTCCGCACCGGCCGGGAAATTCAGATCTGGGCGCTGGGCGACATGATTCCCCTGGCCCAAGATATTGCCGACCGGCTGGAGGCGGCCGGGCTGAAGGCGGGCATCATCAATCCAAGGTTCATTACTCCCCTGGATAAGGAACTTTTGCAGACCCACGCCGCCGTAGCCCGGATTATTGTCACCATTGAAAACGGGATGATCGCCGGCGGATTCGGATCCGCCGTCGGTGAAGTCCTGGCAGACCTCCATTTCCCGGGAACATTTCTGCGGTTCGGCTGGCCCGATCAATTCATTCCCCAGGGCGCGTTCGATGTCCTGTGCGAACGTTGCGGATTGACCGCAACGGCTATTGCCGAACGAATTGGTGACGTCATAAAATAATGCCCTGATACCCGATTTCACCAAGGCCCGCGGACATGGCGGCGAACTCAAGCGAAAGCCGAACGGCGTTGGGCGCGCAGAGTCCGGCGCGTACCGGACGCCGGGGCATGCGGAGCGCGTCGAGCGGCGCATAAGGTACGCACTCGTAGCCCTGACTTTCAATATAACGCACGATTTTATCAAAATCCGTAAGCCACCTGGGGGGGTCTGCCAGAGAGAGCCCTCCTCCATTGCGCGAAATTGTCCGCGGCGGATACGGCTGGCTAAAACAATCACCGCCTGGGCGTCCGGAAAAATCTGCCGGGGATCCATTTCCTTTGGCACTCCCTCAAACCGGTCCAGGGAGGCAATCCCAACCATATCCGCGCCGCTTATCCGCGCATATTTTTTGACTTGTTCTGCTGACAACATCCATATCTCCTTTTGCTGGCCCGTTTAGAGTTCTGCGAAATGCGCCGCGTGGAGCTTGCCACGCATCCGGCGTGGTCACGCGGCCTACAAATTCCTTGTTTTTTGTAGGCCCACTCACTGAGTGGGCGTGGTTTTAGACCATTTCGCAGAAGTCTATTGCCCGTTATATTACTTCCGAGTCGTGTTACGTTTGGATGCAGGCCGCTGATAACCAAGTTCCTCCGAAAGTTGACGAGCCATATCCGTGACAGCCGTCTGCATGCTCAAATGATGAGTACTTGTTGAACGGAATTGGGGACATGAAACACCCAGCGCGGCCAGCACATTGCCACCCGGCCCGTATATCGGCACCCCTATAGCCACTGCCTGAGTACCAGCCCGTCGCAGGATACAAATACCCTGCTTGCGGATGTGGCGCAATTCATCCTGCCAGTGCTTCTCAATCCATTTGCTTTCCTCCCCGCTGTCCGGATTTTTTTTGATATGTAGATTAATATATATTGCCCAATGTGTTTCCGGAAGGAAGGCTACCAATAAACGACCGGTAGCCAATTGCATTGGAAACGGCCATATCTGTTGTGGACACTGGACGGTAACATCGTCCAATCCCGTAGTTTTCGCTAAGATGACTGCCCGGTTTCCCATGAGCGCGGTAGCCACGGTCGCATCCCGGGTGCGGCGGGTTATGTCTTCCAGTTTGGGCTGTGCCAGAGACGGCAATGCAAGCACCGGATTCCAACTGGACGCCAGAAAAGCCAGGCCAGGCCCCAGGCGATAGCGCCCGTTCACGTTCAACAGGTAGTGACGCGAGGCCAGCGTCATGAGGATATTATGAATTGTGGCCACATGTAAGCCCAATGCATGCGCAATTTCCGTGACCCCCATCTCGGTTTTCCGGGCCAATATCTCCAGGATGTCCATGGTTCTATCCAGGCATTGGACGCGTATCTTGGAATTAGCTGTTTTCATAGTATTGCTTATAAAACGAAGGTATATTATATTATGCGATTATAATATCAACAACTTTTTTGATTTTGTCCCTCCGTGCTATAGGTCTATTGTTTTCGATTGCTCGATCAAAATGCTCGTCTTGGCGCAAAAATACGCTAATCTTAGGCTAATAACTGTAGAAGACCGGATTGACACATCCCATGGCCTCAACCTCTCAACGGCTGGATCAGCTTCTGGTCGCGCATGCCCAGGCGGAAAGCCGGGAAAAGGCACAAGGCCTGATTCTGGCCGGCAGGGTGCGTGTCAACGGCCGGATTGCCGACAAACCCGGGCGGCGTATACCGCCGGATGCCGAGGTAACCGTCAAGGCCGGAGCGCGGTTTGTCGGCCGCGGCGGTGAAAAACTGGAACATGCCTTGCAGGTCTTCCACCCGGATGTCAGCGGACTGGTCTGCCTTGACGTGGGCGCCTCCACCGGCGGGTTCACGGATTGTCTCCTGCAGCACGGCGCCGCCAGGGTCTATGCCGTTGACGTGGGTACCGGCCAATTGCATTGGAAACTCCGCAACGATTCCCGCGTTGTGATCATGGATAAGGTCAATGCCCGCTATCTGCGTCCTGAAGATATCCCGGAGCCGGTGGAGTTTGCCGTGATGGACGTGGCGTTTATCTCTTTGACAAAGGTCATGCCCGCGGTTAAAGATATCCTGCATTCCGGGGCTTGCATGCTCACGCTGATCAAGCCGCAATTTGAGGCTGAGCGCCGGGAAGTCTGTCGGGGCGGCGTGGTGCGCGATCCCGAGGCGCGGCAGAGAGCGGTTGAACGTATCCGCCGCTGCGGGGAAAACGAACTAGACCTGAAATGGCTGGGCATCTGCGAATCCCCGCTGAAGGGTCCGGCCGGTAATGTGGAATACCTGGCATACTGGGAAGTATCATGAAGACCATTGGCATATTCGCCAACTGCAACAAACCCTCGGCGCCCCGGATTCTGCGGCATCTGAATGACAGGACCGGCAAGCATGGCCTGCGCCTGATGGTCACGGAACCCGCGGTGTCTTTCCTGCCGCGCGCGGCAAGCGTGACACCGAAGGAACTGATCCGGCGTATTGATTTTTTGCTGGTTCTCGGCGGTGACGGTACGATGTTAAGCGCGATCCGTCTCCTGCAGGGCCGGGACATTCCCGTCCTGGGCGTCAACCTGGGCAGTCTGGGATTCCTGACCAGCGTTGCCCAGCAGGACCTGGACCACGCCCTGGACTGCCTGGTCCGGGGACGCTTCACCACCATCCGGCGAACGCTGGCTGATTGTCTCGTCCGCCGATCGTCCAAAATAATCAGCCGCTATCGGGCGTTGAATGACGTCGTCATTAACCGCGGCGCCTCATCCCGGATTATCACGCTGAATCTTCTGGTGAACGACGAGGAAGTCTCCTCCTATATGGCCGACGGCCTGATTATTTCTACGCCGACAGGTAGCACGGGCCATTCGCTGTCGGCGGGGGGACCGATTCTGCTCCCCGAAAGCCGGTCGCTGATCGTCAACCTGATTTGTCCGCATACCCTGAGTACGCGGCCGTTGGTGATCCCGGACGGGAAACGTATTACCGTCGTGGTCGCCAAAAGTGCGGGGGACTTATTATTGTCAGTGGATGGGCAGGTCGGCGAGCCGCTGCGCCCCGGCGATCGGATTGAAGTCCGCCGCAGTGCGCGCCAGGCGCGGTTCATTCATCTGCCGCATTACAGCTACTTTGCCGTCCTGCGCCAGAAACTTCACTGGCGCGGTTCGACACTGGCTTAACGCGGCCACCAAAGTTTTGATGAACAGACACAATATCACCACTATAACAGACAAGATGACACTGCCGCGTTAACTGATTTTCGTTATACGGGACATTTTTCCATCATAAAATAAAAATCCCAGGAGGAATCCATGAACATGCGCCGTAAGATCGATGTCGATTGGCGCTTTCAACTAGGCGACGTTACCGCTGCCGAAGCGCGGGAATTTGACGCCAGCGGCTGGCGTCTGGTGAACCTGCCTCATGACTGGAGTATTGAAGGTCCATTTAGTCCTGACCATTATCGTCAAGGGGTGTACGTGGCCAATCATCTTGAGGGACGGGCCGACGGTTATCTTCCTAGAGGTGTCGGTTGGTATCGGAAAGAACTGACTTGCGGAGCGGACTATGCCGGCCAGCGCGTTTATCTGGAATTTGAAGGCGTTTTCCGCAACAGTACGGTTTGGCTTAACGGCCGGCAAGTCGGCCGGCATGCGAGCGGCTATACCGGGGTGGTTTATGATCTGACACCACACCTCGATTTCAGCGTCCAGCCCAACTGCCTGGCTGTTCGCGTTGACGCCCGGGAAACGGAAGGCTGGTGGTACGAAGGCGCCGGCATTTATCGTCACGTCTGGCTGATGGCTGCGCCGCCATTGCACATTATGCCATGGGGCATTGCCATTACCACCCCGCAGGTCAATTACTCTTCAGCCACGGTTCAGACCCGGGTCGCGGTTGTGAACAGTCACCCGGGCCGGCAAGAATTCCTGGTCCGCAACAGTATTTATGATCAGGCCGGCAATCGCCTGGTTGAGATGGAAACCGGGGGACGACTTGATGCCAACCAGCAGCAGGACTATATCCAGGAAATCGAATTGATACAGCCGCATTTGTGGTCGCCGGATGATCCTCATCTGTATCGCCTGCGCACCGAGGTGACAACGCCCGACGGCGCCTGCGATTCCCGGGAAACGCGCTTTGGCGCGCGCTGGTTTGAGTTCACCTCCGACCAGGGGTTCCTCCTCAACGGCAAACCCCTGCAATTGCGCGGCGGGTGCCTGCATCATGATTACGGCGGCCTGGGAGTGGCGCTGCCGGATCGGGCCCATGAAAAAAACGTGGAAGTGTTGAAAGCGATGGGCAGTAATATCATCCGGTCCAGCCATAATGCCGCCGCGCCCGCGCTCATGGACGCGTGCGACCGGTTGGGCATGTTGTTCTGGGCCGAGACCCGTTACCTTGATGTGCAGACCGGCGCACGGGAAAATCTCAAAGCGCTGATTCGCCGCGACCGGAATCACCCCTGTATTATTCTCTGGTCGCTGGCCAACACCGCCGGCAGTCCGGATGGACAATTGACGCAATACCTCAAGCAACTGCATGCCGATACCAAAGCGCTGGATCCCAGCCGGCCGACCGCCGTGGCCCTGGAAGGTAATGCCGACGCTAATGGCAACGGGTTTGCGCTGATAACCGACGTGGTGGGCTATAATGGCGGCGGCATAGGTATTGATGACCGCGATCATTTGATGTTTCCCAACCGCAAAATACTGATCAGCGAGTTTTCATCCGGCCGTGGCGCCCGCGGCGTCTATCAGGAAAGCCAAGTCGTCACTGACGAGCTCGAGACTTTCGGCGACGGACGGGTGATGAAGCGGGGCGGCCATTTATGCAGCAGCTATGACCTTTGCCTGGGGCATGAAAAAGACTGGCGGCATATTGCCGGCCGGCCCTGGCTGGCGGGCGGCATTATGTGGTCGGCGATCGAATATCGCGGCGAGACCAGCGGCTGGCCGATAGTGACCAGCCAGTTTGGCGCGCTCGATATTTGTCGGTTTCCCAAAGATGTTTATTATTTCTATCAAAAGGAATGGACCGCTAAACCGATGTTGCATCTCTTTCCGCATTGGACCTGGCCGGGCAAGGAGGGTCAGCCGATAGATATTTGGTGTTACAGCAACTGCGATACCGTTGACTTGTTTTTGAACGGCAAGCCGCAGCAAGGGATTCCGCATTTTCTTCAGTATCGTGCCGCCTGGCCTCATTTGTACTGGCAGGTGCCGTATGGGCCGGGATTAGTGCGGGCTGAAGGCCGGGTCGCCGGCCGGCTGGTGTGCTGGCAGGAGATTAAAACCGCCGGCGCTGCCACGAGTATACGGCTGGCCCCGGACCGTTCCCAGCTCACGGCCGATGGTGAGGATGTGTCTTTTATTACCGTCAGCATTCACGATGCCGACGGCACTGTGGCACCGCTGGCGGATCACGCGATTACGGTCAGCGTTAAAGGCGCCGGGCGCTTGATCGGTCTGTCTGCGGGTAATCCCGGCAGTCATGAATCTGAAAAAGGCGCCTGTATCAAGGTGTTCAATGGCTATGGCTTGGCTATTGTCCAGAGCCTTCCGCAACCCGGCGCAATCGAGGTCGGGGTGGAATCACCGGGTTTAGCGCCCGCTACAGCCCATATTCAATGCATGGCCCGGTAACCTGGCAACAATCAACCATGACGACTGCCTTTACCTACGATAAAATTCCCGATTGGCCGAAATTGCGGAACCGTTACCTTGCCTTCTGGAACCGGCAGGTGATAGATGATTCACCAATCGTGCAGATTCAAAATCCAAAACCCCATCCCGTTGCGCCGCAGCCCTGGATGCTCGAGGCCACGCCGGAAAAATATCTGAATCCGGAAAAATATTACGAGTACGTCACCTGGCTGACCAAGGGACACTGGAATTGGCATGCCGATTTATTTCAATACACGTTCGCCAACTACGGTGCAGGGCTTTTTACTTTGTTTTGTGGGGCCAAACCGCACTTCGGCGAAGATAGCGTCTGGTTCGATCCGATCATTTCGAGCCTGGACGAGGCCGAGAAGATACACTTCGACCCGGACACGAATCCCTACTGGAAAATTCACCGGGAAACCCTGGCCTACTTGGCCGAAAAATGCCGGGGCGTCGAGATACTATCACTCTCCAACGCCGGTGGTGGGCCGTGTGACTGGATTTCCACCTGCATGGGCACAGAGAATTTCATCATGGCCACGGTGGATCAGCCGGATAAGATGCGGGACTTGGCGATCCGGCTGACGGAAGAGTATTTGCAAATCTTCCCGGAAGTCTTTGCCCTCGTGGGCCGCTACAACGACGGCATGGCCAATTGGTTTCCCATCTGGAACGACGGCCCACTGGTTGACACGTCTGACGATATGTCCATTATTATTGACCCTCGGCGCTATGCGGAGGTGTTTCTGCCCGCCCAGCGGTTGTTATGTCGGCAGACACAACGGCCGGTCCTGCACTGGCACGATGGAGCCGCATTTCACCTCGACGCCCTCTTGACCTTGGAGAATCTGGACTTTATCCAGTTAGGCCACGATCCCAATTCCGGGCCATTTACCGGTCAATGCGCAATGATGCAGAAAATCCAGCGGGCGGGGAAAAAACTCTTCATAAGCTGTGTGGAAGCAAATGAGGTGGAATATTTCATCAACCACCTGGACCCGCGAGGCCTAGCCATGATCATCAATACGGAAAGCGACGAGGCCTCGAAACGGATGCAGGACGATGTCGTTCGCTGGACCCGGCAACGGATGAAAAATTATTGAGTTTTGGCTTCACGCCGCTTTTTTAATCTCACAACGGATAAGGGCGATTTGACCCCGGCCTCGCTACTTTCTCTCAGTTAATTTTCAATATTAGCCGTTTTTCTTCATCCGGGCGATGAACATGCCATTGCAGTTGCCCTCCCAAGGCCAGATCCATATCAGGCCGACCGTGGCTTCTCCCGTGAGCGGATGGGGCGTCGATTCCAGGCTGAAGTCCCGGCGCCCGGCCAGGAAGCTTTCGATGACCCCGACAGTTTCGGCGCCGGTCAGCGTACAGACGGCATAGACCAGCCGTCCGCCGGAATGAACTCGATCCGCGCATATTTTCAGGAGCTCGGATTGCAGCGCGGTATAGCGGGGGACGGCATCCGGAGCAATACGCCAGCGGGCGTCGGGGTTCCGATGCCAGGTGCCGAGGCCGGAGCAGGGAGCGTCCACGAGGACGCCATTGAAGAGGCGATCCGGCGCAGTGGCGGCAGTCCCGTTCCAGTTTCGGAGTGTAATGGTATGCAGGCGAGTCCGAATCAGCCGGCGCCGGCATTCCTTGAGGATGCCGGGCCGGGTATCGGTTGCCATGATGGATCCCGTTGCCTGCATAAGATCGGCCAGGTGAAAACTTTTACCGCCGGACCCGGCACAGGCATCCCACCAGGATTCCCCGGCGCCGGGCGCGCAGACCAATCCGACGCCTTGCGAGGCCAAATCCTGAATTTCGACATCCGCCATTGTTTTCAGGTTTTCAAGGTTATGGCCCCCAGGCAAACTGACTGCCTGGAGCCGACGGGGGTGAGGTGTCGCGGGCATGTTTTGGTGTTGCAGGAATTCCAGCATAGCGCGTTCATGTCCGGTCCTGATTCTCAGCCAGGTCGGTGGACGGACCTGGAGCGCTTGCAGACAGCAATGTTGATGCGCAGTCCTATCCGCGCCGGATGGATAGAACAAAGCGTCGGCGAACCAGGCCGGGACCAGGGCATCCAGTTCCGGCGGCGGCCGTTGAAGCCATTGACCCATTATCCGGGCCTTTTCCTTTACCGGCATGTTACCAAGGGGATGAGGGGAAATGAGGAATGGCGGTAATTGACTTGCCAGCCATTCAATAGCCGGATGCCTTTCCGGCGCGTCAAGGAGCCAGGCTAACACATAATTCAACGCGTCCGGCTGTGACGGCATCGTCGGCAGCCAGCCCCGCCAGCGGAACCAGGCAAAGGCCAGGGCTGAGAAGAAACGCCGATCCCGCGAGCCGAATTCTCTGTGTTGCCGATAATAACGGGCCAATTGCTGATCCAGGGGATGTCCTTGGGCCACGGATATTTCCATGGCGCGAATCAGGTCAGGGCCTATCTCGGCCTGCTTGCGGACAGCATGCATGGGTATGGGCGCCGGCATTTTTCCTCACAATTTGCTTGCTTAAAAACGGTCATTCTTAATATCCTTTGTTAAAAGGTATAATACAGTCCTTTGGGGCATTAAATTAGGCCCCGACCCTGATCGGGGCAACTGCCGTTCTATCCCGCCTTTGGCGGGACAAGTCGAACGGCCCCTACACAACCAATGTCATGGGATTGGATAGTGTAGCGGCGGTTCGAGATGCCGCTTATGGCATCGAGAACTGCAATGTTTTAAAATTCCTTAGCATTAAACTACCAAGGTAAGCGAACAACTGCTACTATTCTTTATGCCTTAATGGTAATGAATTCAGCAGGTTAAATGATTTATGACTGACACAACCAACGAACTGGCCTTTGTTTTAATCAATCCGTACACGATTGCCAAGTCCAGAACTGGCGGTGTAATCGGCCGTTTCATGAGCCGCACTGGGTTGGACCTGGTGGCGACGCGAATGTTTGCCCCCAGCCGCAAGCTGGTGGAGGAATATGCGCAGTTGATCCGGAAGGGCGGCGCCCATGAATTGAAAGAGCGCCAGGTCGTGGTGGATTACGTGATGAAGGCGTATGCGCCTGACCCGGCTACCGGGCGGCCGCGGCGGGTCTTCATGATGCTCCTGGAAGGTGAAAATGCCATTGAGAAAGTGCGCGAGGTGGCCGGCGCGGTGGTCATGGGTGGCGGTGAAACCATTCGCGACACGTTCGGGGATTACGTTATGGATAAGCACGGCCATGTTCAGTACTTTGAGCCGGCGGTGCTGATCGGCACCGACAAGGAAGAGACCGCGGCGACACTCAAACTGTGGGGCCGCTATTCGCTGGCGGATGGCGGCTTGCTTCAGAACACCGTGGATATTTGTATGACGGAGCCGGGCTGGCAGCGGACCCTTGTTATCATCAAGCCGGATAATTTCCGGTTTCCGACAGCCCGGCCGGGCAACATTATTGATCTGCTGTCGCGTTCCGGACTGCGTATTATAGCGGCTAAAGTTCACTGCATGAGTGTGGTGCAGGCGGAAGAGTTTTACCAGCCGGTTCGTCAGGTGCTTTGTGAAAAAGTAAAAAACCAGGTCGGTGAACGGGCCGTCAAGGCGCTGGAGACGGAATTCAATATGAAAATTTCAGGGGATGTCAAGAACCTGCTCACGGAACACCTGGGACCTTTGCTGGGCAACGAGCAGTTTAACCAGATTATCCAATTCATGACCGGTTTTTATCCCCCCAATTGTGCGCAAGAGGATAGAACCAGGGATGGCTGTCATAAATGCCTGACCATGATTTATGGCGGCGTGAATGCCATTGAAAAGATCCGTAAACTGCTTGGATCCACCGATCCCAAGAAGGCGCAACTTGGCTCCGTCCGGCGTGAATTTGGCAGTGACATCATGGTTAACGCGGCCCATGCCTCCGATTCCGTTGAGAGCGCCGAGCGCGAAATTGCCATCATCAAGGTCGAAGAAGACCTGGTTAGTCCCTGGATCCGCAAGTATTACGGGTAGTAAGCTGACAACCCCGATTGCTCATCGGAGTCGTCAGCTTACCAAAGGTGCTCCCGAAAGGACTCGAACCTTCACCTCGTGAGAGACATGGTCCTAAGCCATGCGCGTCTGCCAATTCCGCCACGGGAGCGTCGCGCGGCCCCTGGCCGCCACGTCGGCGCCTTTGGCGCCAAGTGGCCACTTGCCTGGCGACGTGGCAATCCAATGTGTGTCGGTCAGTTTCACCACTTGTCTGCCTAGTGTCGATGGCCGCTTTTTTACCATCATTATCCACATTTTCCTATCTCTTTTTGTTAAGTTGATGGTTTTGTCTTGAACATGCCCCGATCCATGGGTATCCTTACTGGGGTACAATGAGATAAAGGACAGGAGCAGAAGGTCATGCGTTTATACCATCAGCTGATCGCGGTGCTGGTTCTCGGCGTCGCCATCCAGGGGCTGATCGCTGAAGAGCGTAAAGATCGCGATCCGGATCGGAATCCGCGGGCGCCGGTGGTCCAGGAACCGGCTCAGCCGGGCCGCCCTTTCACGATTGATCTGGGCCGTGACGAGAGCCTGGACTTTGTCTGGGTTGCGCCTATGAAAATGTTGGTGGGCAAGTACGAGGTGAGCAATGGACAGTTCCGGCGTTATGATACCAGTCATGACAGCACCAATGTGATTGAGCGCGATTTTGACGAGGATGTTCAGCCGGTTGTCAATGTGTCCTGGGAGGAGGCCAATAATTATTGCGGCTGGTTAAACCGGCGCTACGGCTCCCAGATTCCGACGGATGTTGTCTTTCGATTACCCACTGAAAGGGAATGGACAACCCTGGCGCGTTGTGGCGATCAGCGCACGTATCCCTGGGGCAATCAGTGGCCTCCGCCGGATACCTGCAACTATCGCGGCGTTGAGGGGTCCGGACTGCTTTACTCACTGTGCCAGAAGGAACAGTTCATTCGCGGTCATAATGACGGCTATATCGTTTCCTGCCCGATTACGAACAGTGGCGTGAACGCGTGGGGACTTTATGGCGTCAGCGGCAATGTCTGGGAATGGTGCGGGGACTGGTTTGATACAAAAAAAGAAACGCGGGTTATCCGCGGCGGCGCGTGGAACAACGAGAGAGAAAGTGCGCTGAGAATAGCCCATCGGGCCGCCGCCGCGCCCGAATGGGATAATGCATCTATCGGTTTCCGCGTCGTGATCGGGCCGCCGATTCCATGACGGTCAACCAACCAAGAACGAAAAACAACGAACAGGAAACTATTCCTCCCTTTCGTATCCCTTCATTGTTTCCAGTTCCCACGGCAGGTGCGTTGCATAAGGCTCCCAGCTAATCCATTCGCCGCTCAGGAAATTACGGTAGGGCATGGACTTCAACAGTTGGACAGCGCGGTGGTGATCAATCCCTCTCCGGGCGGGCGTTCCGGCCCAGGAGCGCTTGCACTGCCTGTTGCGGATTTTTGCCGTCGTGGATCAACGCGTACACTTCCTCGGTAATGGGGACGCTGATCCCGTATTCCCGGGCCAGGGTCCGGGCGATACCGCAGGTGGTAATGCCTTCGGCCACCTGCTGCATGCTGTTGATGATCTTGTCAATGGACTCGCCGCGGCCCAACCGCTCGCCGACGGCCCGGTTGCGACTCCAGCGGCTGGTGCAGGTGGCAATCAGATCGCCCATGCCGCTCAAACCGGCGAAAGTATCCGTACGCGCGCCCAGAGCGCATCCCAGACGGGTGATTTCCGACAGGCCCCGGGTGATCAGCGCCGCGCGGGTATTATCGCCGAAGCCAAGACCGTCGCTGGCGCCGACTGCCAAGGCAATGACATTCTTCAGCGCGCCGCCCAGTTCCACGCCGGCAACATCATCCGAGGTATAGATTCGGAAACGAGGAGTCATTAAAGCCTGCTGAAGCGCTTGAGCCGCGGCTGAATCCTTGCAGGCCAGCACCACGGCTGTCGGCACACCCCGGGCTACTTCCTCGGCATGACTGGGCCCGGAAAGCACGGCCAGCGTCGGCACATTCAGCAGTTCGGCCGCCACATCCGTCAGCCGTCGGTGCGTGGTGGTGTCCAGCCCCTTGCTGACGCTGACAACGGGGCAGGATGCCGGAATCAGGTTGGTGAAGGACTTCAGCACGTCGCCGAAGTATTTCGAGGGAATGGCCAAGATGATAAGCTCAGCTTGATCCACGGCTTGGGCCCGATCCGCCGTCCAGAGCAGAGTTTCCGGAAGCCGGATGCCCGGCAGGTAGAGAACGTTTTCATGCTCCCGCTGGATGCGATCAATCGTATCGGGCAAAGGGCCCCAGATGCGGACTTGACAGCCCTGGCGGATCAGGCTCAGCCCAAGGGCTGTGCCCCAGCCCCCATCGCCCAGTATGGTAACATGATTCATAGTAAGATTCATTCAGCCACGGATAAACCCGGATTATCACGGATGGCAGAACAGAACACCACAAAAAAGAACTTGCAGTGTTTTATCCGTATCAATCCGCGGCTACAATGTTTTTTTAAACTGGAACCGGGGTTCCGTGCCATTGCCCAGCCGCTGGATATTAGCCTTGTGCCGCCAGACGGCTATGGCACATAACAGGGAAAGCGCGCTGGGAATCAGAATGCCGGAACGCAGGTACAAAAACCAAGCGGCAATCCCGACACTGCCGGCGGCCATGATGGATGCCACGGAAACATAGCGCGTCGCCGCGAAGATAACAATCCAGCACAGCAGGCCAACTCCCGCGGCGGCGGGAGCGATCCCGATCAGAGCGCCCAGGCTGGTGGCAATGCCTTTGCCGCCTTTGAAGCCGAGATAAACCGGCCAATTATGTCCCGCGATTGCCAGGCAGGCGCAACACACGGCCAACGCGGGGCCGGCGGGATAAGTGAACAGCCGCTCGGAAAGCCAGGGAAAAAGCCAGGCGGGGGTAAACCCCTTGAGGGCGTCGCAAATAAACGTCAGCACGCCCCAGCCCTTGCCCACTGACCGGAAAACATTGGTGGCTCCAATATTTCCGCTGCCCACAGTCCGGATATCAATGCCGTTAATACGCGCAATCAGGTAACCGCAGGGGATGGCCCCCAACAGGTAGGCCAGCAGTCCCCAGCCGGTGTAAATCACCACAATCATCATAAAATCCAGTCGTTATTTATAGTTTGTGATCCAGTTTCAAAACTCTTTTTGCCACATAAATCTCGCAACAAGAATAAAAGGATAAACCCTTGGAACAGGAAATACAATATTGAAGCGTTGCGGGCTCATCAGTCCACGAGCGTGAAACGAAATGCCAGGATGGTCTGGGATTTGACAGCCAGCCGATCCTTTTGGGCTGGGATGAACCGCGCCCGGCGCACAGCGTTGACCGCCGCCTTATCCAGGGCCGGGAACCCGCTGGAGCGAAGCACTTCAGCGGATTGGGTTTTTCCTGAAGAGTTTACGGTGGCGCGCACGGTGACACTGCCTTCTTCGCCCCGTAACCGTGCCCCCGGCGGATAGATCGGGCGGATCCGGGATTTCATCTGAGGCGCGTTGGGTATGCCCGGGGTTGCCGTGCCGGCAATCGACGGAGCGATGATTGGAGCCGGCGGCGGGTGCCTAATGGAGGCAAGTTGCAGGCTGTCGGGTTCTTGCTCCTCGGCCGTGTCCTCGATAGGTGTTGCGGTTTCCTCCGGGTCTTTTGCGACGTCTTCAACCGGGGGATCAACGGGCAGGGGCGCGGACTTGGCCGTGACGGACGCCGGCGGCAGGTAAGCCAGTCCCAACTCCAGGGAGAATTCGCCCGACTGAAACACGGGAATCATCGTGGTCGCATGGCCGGACCACAGGCAGGCCATGCAGAACAGGATGCTTCCATGCAGCAGCAGAGAAGCCATGAACTTCTGGAAAAATCCGTGGACTGATGGGCGGTTTTGAAAATGAGCACACATAATTCAAGTACAGGAATTTTATGGTCATATCCGGCGGCATTCATGCTCCGGCCGGCCCAAATACATCGCAGAAAACAACGTTCCTAGCAATGATTTAATTTGACTAAGCGATCAATGGGTTTCATGGCGATGTGTTGTTCGAGCAAGGCCACCAGGCGGTCGACGGCCTCACCGCTGGTATTTTGGTGTGGAGCCGTTTGCCAGGATAATCCCTTGCGTTCACATAGCCAGCTGATCAATTGGGTTCGCAGGCTGTTATTGTCAAACAGACCGTGAATATAGCATCCGAAGATGAGTCCATTGTCGGCAATGGCGCCTTCAGAATCATTAGTTCTTTCCGCCAGACGTTGCGTGATCACCAGCGGGTGTCGGATGGGAGCCGTCGCGGTTGTGCGGCCGGCATGGATTTCGTAGCCGTCAAAGGGGGTGCCGGCTACGGCAAAAGGAAGGTCCACGGTTGTTTGTCCCGCAACCTGTGCCAGTTGTTTTTTATCTTCAAGCACGGTTGTCAGGGGCAGAAGATTTAGTCCGGGCTCGGCTCCCTTGACGCCTTCAATACCGGTGGGATCCGTGACGCACTTTCCCAGCATCTGGTAGCCGCCACAGATTCCGAAAATGGGAATCGAGCGGTGCGTGGCCTTTTGCAGGGCAGCGGCCCAGCCGTTGCCGGTCAAAAAACGCAAGTCGCCCCGGGTGTTTTTGGTGCCGGGAATGATGATCAGATCCGGAGTACCCAGGTCGCGGACCGCGCTGATATATCGAACCCGTAGGCCGGGAGTATTTTCCAATGGCAGGAAGTCGGTGAAATTGCTGATTCTCGGCAGGCGAATCACGACGATGTCGAGGATAGTTCCTTTACCATGTTGACGCGTATTGAGTCCCAGGGAATCCTCGTCGTCAATGGCCAGGTTTTGGATATACGGCAACACGCCCAGCACCGGAATTCCGGTCAGGTGTTCAATCTGACGCAACCCGGGATCAAGCAGGGATTTATCCCCCCGGAACTTATTGATGATGATGCCGGCGACCAGCCGGCGGTGTTTTTCAGGCAGCAGGGAAACAGTTCCGTAGATGCCGGCAAACACGCCGCCGCGGTCAATATCGGCCACCAGCAGCGCGGCCGCGCCGGCATATTCCGCCATGGCCATGTTGACAAAGTCCTCGGCCTGCAGATTAATTTCGGCCGGACTGCCCGCGCCCTCCAGGATGATCAGGTCATGCCGGGCCGCGAGGCGGTCATAGGCTTCCTGCGCGGCGGTCTGCATGCGGACTTTCATAGCGTAATAATCCCGGGCTGGCACATTGCCAATAGACCGGCCATTCAGGATGACTTGACATCCGGATTCACCCATGGGTTTGAGCAGGACCGGGTTCATGTCGGTATGGGGCTCAATGCCGGCCGCCTGAGCCTGGACAACCTGAGCCCGGCCCATTTCACCGCCTTCCCGGGTGACAAACGAGTTAAGCGACATATTCTGGGCCTTGAACGGCGCGGGATGATAACCTTTTTGCGTGAAATAACGGCAGAGCGCGGCGGTTACAACACTCTTGCCGGAGTTGGACATGGTCCCCACGACCATGATGGCTGGTGTCTTCCGGCCGGCCGGCCGTAAATGGCCTGTGTTCCTGACAACCGGATTACCGGGGGGCGCATGAGAAATCGTGCTCGGTGTCATAACCAATCCTTATCTTTACCCGCGATAATTTACAGGATATTCAGGCTGAAGATCAATATCCGGTCAACGTTTTCATCTTATCGGTAGTGTTTGATATCCAGCACCCAGGATTTCCAGAAGCCTTCTCTCAACACGGGTTCACTTTCCAGGATTTCAATACCTTTGGCAAATAGCGGGCCATCCACGACCAGGGTATGATACTCGCCGTTTTCCCCGCACGGATCGATCCCTGTTTTCTGGAATTCATTGACAACTTCCCGGTCGATAGTTCTGCCGAGGAATTCCTTGCCCAGCTTGTCCTCCTTCACGCTCACAATCACGGCTTGATAACCGAGCGACAGAAATTCATGCAGTAGCTCCAGTCGGGCGCATTCCCACAGCGGCAGGTACGGGGTCATGTTGGCTTGCGCGCACACGTTTTTATCCCATTCCAGATGGGGTAGAAAATCAATGTCCCCGAATACCCCCGATTTGACACCTTCTTTACGGATTGCATGCAACGCATCAACAAAGACGGATTCATATTCCGCCCAGGCGGCACACCTGATGAGCAAAGGTATTCCCATGGCCGATGCCTGCGCTTCCAGAACATCTCTTCTCAAACCATGCGATCTGGACCGTATTCCATCCTCGCCGAGGATGGTCAGCAGATATGCCGGCTTTGCGCCGGCCGTGAAGGCGCGGTGCAACGCGAGACACGAGTCTTTGCCGCCGCTCCACGAACTGAAAAAACGGGTATTTTTCTGTGGCACCGGATTGGCTTTACCGGTCATTCCTGTAATCCTTCCGTTATGCTGATTTTACCAACTCGGCTATGCGCTTCATATCACTTTTTAAGAATTGATGGGGACAGTAAGCCGGCCGCTGTTTTCCCACGCTGCTTCTGAAATTGCCAGCACGTCGCGGGCGATTTGCAGGTCATTTTTTGTTTCGAGGAATCGGAACCTTCCATAATATGGAATCCTTCCCAACAGCACAAATTCCTCCACGGTCCAACGCGCCAACCTGTTCTTCATTTCCATTGTCATTAAAACGTTGCCTTTACGCCGCCCATAACGCTTAAGCCCGGCATGGGATAGCCGTTGATCAGCTGATATTGCTTATCAAGAAGATTGTCACCGCGGGCAAAAATCTTCACATCCTTGACTACGATTTGTTCCGCGTAGGCACCCAGGGTCATAAAGCCGCCCAATTCTTTCGTATTGTCCCGGTCAATGTAAACCGAATCGGTGTACTCGGCATTCACATTCAATTTCAACCCCCAGGTGCTTTGATATCCCAACCGGCATCCCACTTGGTTCTTCGGCCGGTAAGTCAGGGTCTTGTCCTCATAGGCGCCGCTTGTGTCCTGCGCGTCAAGCAGCGTGTAATTCACAGCGCCGGAGATTCCTGTAGTGAGTTGCGCGGTAAACTCCATTTCCACACCCTGCAGGAAGGCATCGTTGACATTTTGTGCCTTGTATATGCCTGTACCGTCATCAAACCAGGCGATCAGGTTTTTCATATGGCTTTGGAACAGGGAGATCTGCAACATGCTTTTCTCTCCCAACTGTTGTTGAATTCCGGCATCGTAACTGAAGGATTCCTCCGGCTTTAAATCCGGGTTCCCCTCGGAATAGTCATCCCGCCAGTAGAGATCGTCAACCGTCGGCGCCCTGAATCCGCGGCCGATCGAGGCTTTCAGTCTGGTTATATCCGTAATCTTGTAAAGGCCGCTGATCTTTGGACTGAGTTCGGCCCCCCACTTTGACTGAATATCGCAGCGCAGTCCGGGCGTCACGATAAACCGTTCCAGAAACGAGATTTCGTCCTGCAGGAAAACCGCGCCGGTGAAGAGATCGCGATTGCCCCCGATCCGGGAAACATCTTGGGCGTCTTTAATGTTCACATAATCATTTTCAAGGTAAATTCCTCCCAGAAGTAACTGTTTTTCGCCCAACGGCAAAGTCTGCTGGATATCCAATCCCGCTTTCTGGTTCCGGCTGATGTCGTCGGTAAAACTGTCCGGGTCCTTATATTCCTGCCAGTTTTGATTCAGGAAAGCCTTGCTGGTGAGCCATGTTTTTGTTTCAAACTCGTATTTATGGGTGAGGTCAACCCAGTACTGCCGGTCATACTGCTTGGCATTGGGCGTCTGCCAGCTGGTGGAACCGGGAACGCCCTTGTTCTGCCGCGAAAATCCTGAGTTCAGCGTTAGCCGCGATTCCTGAGTCATATCATAATCCAACTTCCCGAAAACATGATAGCCGTCGCAAGCGCTGTTTTCTCTCCATCCGTCGGATGCATTCTGACTGGCCGTGATCAGGTAGCCGAGATCGCCTATTCGTGCCCCGTTATCCAATTGAATAATGCGCGTATTTTTAGTGCCATACGAGGCCGACAAATCCGTCTGAAGTTTTTCCGGCGGGTCGCGGGTGATAATATTGACTACTCCGGCCATGGCGCCGGCGCCGTAAAGAACGGAGGCCGGTCCCCTGATTACCTCTATCCTTTCAATCTGATCAACCGGGTACATGGAAAGATCGGCCATCCCCAGGGAGGAAAGATTAACCGGCCTGCCATCCACCATAACCAGGACCTGCTTGGCGGTGGAACCGCGCAGGGTTATATCACTCCCCGCTCCCATGGAGCCATAACTCTTCACTCGCGCGTCGGTGACTTCCTTCAAAACCTCGCCAACGTTTTGCGCGTTCAACTCTTCAATTCTTTCTCTCGAGACCACCGAAACGCTTACGCCGACATCCCGGATGGATTGAGGAATTCTGGTCGCGGTCACAACAATGGTGTCGGCTTCGGAAACCGCCTGCGTGACAACCGGCGCGGACGGTTTGGATTCCTCTTTCACCGCATTTGACTCTTCCGCTGAATTGTTTTGTAAAACTACTAATACCATCATAATACTAATCGCCACCGTCATTATTGGCATTCTCAGTTTCATGAAACGCTTCCTTTTCCTTATATAATTTAACTCCTAACCTGGATTATTCGCGACAAGTCGTGAATAAGCCAGGCTAAACAGATTCAGCGCCTATGTCGTCGTGGACACGGTCGGTCTTGACGATGGATTGTTGCCCAGCCAAGGCGGTGGCGAGGACAATATCCGGTTTAAGCGCAATAATTTTTTCAATATTGGGCTTGATCCACAAGCCAACCCGTTCCGCGTGCTTTACTTCCTCCAGATAATCGGAAGAAGTCACCACGCCCACGATCTTGTCTTGTAATCCCAGTTCAATCAGAGTTTCAGTATAGCTGGGCGCAAGGCATACAATTCGTCCGGGAACTGCGGCCTCTGCGAGAACACGCGAACAAATGCTTATGGAAAGGCAACCGAATATAAGAATTTTGAGCATACGAACATGCCCGTATAGCCGTTTATACAAAACAAAAAAGCCTTCAGACTCCCACCCAAGGAACCTGAAGGCTTTGAATACAATACGGACCCCTCATCCTCCTTACCGGCGAAAGAGTGAAAATGCCACCCGGCATTTTCGCGATGAGTGCGAAGGGCAACGTCTTCTGGCTCCCGGATTCCATCCTGCTCGCTTGCCTTCCCGACCGCATCCGCGATCAGTGGCTAGTGAGTTTTTGCACGCCACTTGCTTTGAAGCAAGTGGCATCCGGTTACAGCGGCGCAACCGCGTCTGTTTTTCACAGACTTCCGTTTGCCTTCCACACATACTCGAATTCTCAAGGAACAAATATGGCAGGCAGTGTTTCATGATGCCCCGCAGGAGTCAAGGGAAAATTCAGAAAAAAAATATTCCTTTTGCTTTTCGGTTGGTTTACAATATCGGCTTATGAATTTGAAAGGCATAGTTCTCGCCGGTGGAACCGGGTCGCGGCTGATGCCGCTGACCAAGGTCACCAATAAGCATTTACTGCCCATCGGGCAGAAACCGATGATTTTTCATCCGATCGCCAAATTGACCGGCGCCGGGATTGATGAAATTCTCGTGGTTACCGGCACCGATCACATGGGCGACATGGTGAATCTGCTTGGATCAGGGCGTGAATTCGGATGCCGGTTCACGTACAAGGTCCAGGATGAGGCCGGAGGCATTGCCCAGGCGCTGAGCATGGCTGAAAATTTCTGCCATAGTGATCCCGTGGCCGTCATTCTCGGCGACAATATCTTTGAGGATCCGCTGCAACCTTATGCCGACGCCTTCCGGGCCCAGGAACAGGGCGCCCGTATTGTGGGCAAAGAGGTCAGCGATCCGGAGCGCTTTGGCGTGGCCGAAGTAGCGGGCGACCGGGTGGTGTCCATTGAGGAAAAACCGGCCCATCCGAAATCACGTATCGCCGTGACCGGTATTTATTTCTATGATGCCCGGGTCTTTGATATCATCCGAACCTGCAAGCCCAGCGGCCGCGGCGAATTGGAAATCACCGATGTCAACAACACCTATATCCGCCTGGGTGCAATGAAATTCGACATGATGAAAGGCTGGTGGAGTGACGCCGGCACCTTTGCATCGCTTACGTATGTCAACCAGCTGGTGGCAGACCATCCGCCGAAAAATTGAGCGACGCTCAATGTAACTGAACACCGAACACCCGCAACACGTATAGCTTGCAATACTCAGTCGGATTTGTTTGACTCCTTTCCCGCCAGAGGCGGGTCTGCATCAGGCATGAACCCAAACAATTAAAGTCTTAGGAGCTAACCTGTAAAGCGGAATTCAGCCCACGAAACATCCGCCGTCGCTCAGGGTTATGGCGGGACCGGCGCGAAAGTGCGGGCAAAAATGCCATTGTTCCATGCTTTATTGTAATGTTATTGCGCGGGTTTCGCGGGTAAAAGTTTTCGTTGTGGCCGCAGGCTACGTTAAGCGAGATTGCCGGATGTTAATCCGTAATTTATGCCCATGCCCCTGACAACTTTCAAGCCGGTATTAGAGCTCCGCGCCGCCATTCTGCGGGCCATCCGCCGGTTTTTTTACGATCGTGATTTCCTGGAAATCGAGACCCCGGTGTGCATTCCGGCGCCAGCCATGGAACTGCATATTGACGCCATCCCGGCCGGTGACGCCTATCTCCGGACGTCGCCCGAACTGCACATGAAGCGTCTGCTGGCGGCTGGCTGTGAACGCGTGTTTCAGATAGGACCTTGTTTTCGTCAGCACGAGCGGGGCGACCGGCATCATCCGGAATTCACCCTGCTGGAATGGTATCGTGCCAACGCCGATTACCTGACGATGCTGGCGGATGCCAAGGCTCTGATCGCCGCGGTGGCCGAGGCCGCCATCGGGCGAACGTGGCTGTCAAGCCTGAGCGGATCCGCCCCTGGCGGAAAAATACGGCGCGCGCAGGTGGAGTTAATGCCGGTCTGGGATATATTTACGGTGGCGGAAGCGTTTACCTCCTTGGCCGGATGGGATCCGGTGACGGCGTTCGATGCCGAACGATTCGATTTGGACCTGGTCAACAAGGTTGAGCCGCGCCTTGCGCTGGAGCATCCGGTGGTGCTGATGGATTACCCGGCGGCCGCTGCTGCCCTGGCCCGCCGCAAGCCGGACAATCCTCAGGTAGCCGAACGCTGGGAACTCTATATCGACGGCCTGGAGCTGGCCAACGCGTTCAGCGAGCTGACCGATCCGGTGGAACAGCGCGCGCGGTTCGAAGCCTGCGCCGCCGAGCGCCGGGCGCTGGGCCAACCGGTCTATCCGCTGGATGAGGATTTTCTTGCCGCCCTGGAGGCAGGGATGCCGCCCGCGGCGGGTATTGCCTTGGGCGTGGACCGGCTGGTCATGCTCCTGGCCGGCGCCGGCTCGTTGGATGAGGTCCTGCCGTTCCGGTAGTACTTAAGGTTGGTTGTTGCCCGCAACCCAACAAGCGATGTTGATCTGGTTGTCGAGTTCAGCGAACCGGATATTAAGCCTGCGAAGCGTTTCTTTGAGACTGTCGAATAACCCATCCAGACTTGTGCTGCATAGCAAAGGCTTTACTTCGCAGAGTAGCACGCGACCACGCGAAACGCGTGGTAAACAAAGCTTGTCCCGCGTTGGGCGGGACGCGTCCCTTCATTATAATAATGCCTGTTTTACATGTATTTTGGAGGGCCACGCCGTTTCGACTTTGCTCAAGGCCCTGAGCCTGTCGAAGGGCTCTGTCGTGGCCGTTCTTGGGCATATTTTTCGACAGTCTCGTTAGGGACAAAAAATTCCTTATGGCGATGATTGCCGGGGGGCACTGCCGGATAAGCGGGCCAGGGCAGTGAGGGCTACGTTGCCCTGGCGCCAGCAGATGGCGCCGGATTGAATTAACTGCCGGATCCTGGCGACGACGTTCTGGCCTGCTGTATAATCCCGTTTTTCCAGGTTGCGATCGTTGATCAGCACGGGAATACCCTTTTGGAGCGCGTCCTCGGCGATTTCCAGGTTGATGAGATTGCCGGGACCAAACGGCACTTCACAGAGAATGACCGCCGCAGCGTCCGTTGCCAGATGTTTGGCCTGGCTCAACGCCTCGGGGCCAATAGGAGAAAACGGTTTTTCCATGATTTGCACCATGCCCAGGGCTTCTGCCGCCCGGGCATCGGAATCCATTTGATTCAGCACACCGCAAGTGACGCGATAGCCGCACAGGGCCAGTTGGCGCAGCAGCTCCCCGCCACTGCCGCCGCCGGCAATGACGTGCACCCGCATGGCAGTCGCCGGCCGGGGCAGTGGCGGGCGGCGGGCGGGCGCCACAAACAGCGCGCCGGTTGGCGTGTCTTTCCGGACGCGCAGGTCGCAGTGATACACCTCCCGCAAAATCTCCTCCTTCAGCACGGCCTCGGGCGTGCCGTCGGCCACCACCTGTCCCTGGTCCAGCAGGATCAGTCGCTGACAGAACTCGGCCGCCATGTTCAGATCATGGCTGGTCATCATAACTGTCACGCCCTGTTCCCGGTTCAGGCGCTCGATGATTTGCATGATTTCAAGCGAGTGGTTCAAATCAAGATGCGTGGTGGGTTCGTCCATCACTATTATGCGGGGTTCCTGGGCCAGGGCCATGGCAATGACGGCCCGCTGTTTTTCCCCGCCGCTGAGCGCGTCCAGGGAACGGTTGCTGAGATCGCTCACATCCGTGTAGACCATGGCGCGTTCCACCACCTGGCTATCGACGGCAGAGGGCTGACGCCAGGGATTCAACAGGGCGGTGCGCCCCATCAGCACCAGTTCCGCGACGGTATAGGCCATCGGGGTTTTTAGTTCCTGCGGCACCACGGCGATGAGCCGGGCGCGCTCCGCGGCGCGCAGTTTATTCACATCCTGGCCAAACAGGCGGATAGTGCCGGCCGTCGGCGTCAGCAGGCCGGTGAGCACGCGTAACAAGGTGGACTTGCCGGCGCCGTTGGGACCGAGCAACGCCACCATTTCGCCTTCAGTCACCGCCAGTTGCAGATTCCGGAAAATAGGGGTCCGCTGATAGCCGGCCGATACCTGTTCCAATGCAAAAGCCTGGTTCATTCCACCCACCCGTGTTTACGCCGGCGCCGGAGCAGGATAAGAAAAAAGGGGCCGCCGATCAAAGCGGTGATTACACCCACTGGAATCTCAACCGGGGCGAGAGCCGTGCGGGCCAGCGCATCGCACAGGGCCAGGAACCAACCGCCGGCGAGGGCCGCCGCGGGGACCAGCCGGCGGTGATCAGGTCCCACCAGACTGCGCATGAGATGCGGGACAATCAGGCCGACAAAACCGATCAGTCCCGCCAGCCCCACCGAGGCGGCCGTCGTCAGGGTAGCCAGGGCCAGGGCCAGGGTAACGGCAACGCCCGTGCGGATGCCGAGGTGATGCGCCATCTCGCGGCCCAGGGTCAGCGCGTTGAGATTGCGGGCCAGCCCCCAGATTCCGAGCGCTCCCAGAATAATCAGCGTTCCGCTGATCATCAGCAGGGACGAGGAAACGATCTGCAGATTCCCGAGCATCCACCAGGTAATACTGTGCAGACCTTCCGCCGACGCCAGGGAAATAATCAGCATCAGCATGCTCGAGCACATCGAACTGACGATGACCCCGCTGAGCAGGAGACCGTAAATCGACGGAGCACCACCGTTGCGCGCCAGGAGAATCACTACGCTCAGCGTGAGGATCGCGGCGAGAAACGCGCTGACGGGCAGCAGGCCGGCGACGGCAAAGCCCGACACGATGACCAGGGCGGCGCCCAGTCCGGCGCCACTGCTCACGCCCAGAATATACGGATCGGCCAACGGGTTGCGCAACAGCGCCTGCAGAACGACGCCGGAACAGGAAAGCCCCGCTCCGATCACGAATCCTGCGGCCACCCGGTGAACCCTCAGCCAGAAGATCGCGCGTCCCGTCGCCGTGTGCCAGTCCAAGCCGCTGATGCCTGTCGCGCCTGCCAGGACGCAGGCGCCCAGGACCAGGGGCGACAGCAGGAACAGCCACCACACTATGACGGATCGTTTCATTCGTAATTCCATCATCCCTCGCCGTCCCAAGGCAGCTTCCCTTCGGAAATTTATACCTGAATAGCACCCAAACACCAGTAAGCATAGTGAGATCAACCTTATATACAATCAATAAATCAAGCGCCTTTTGCCTCAATCTTAGGTATGGCCGGGGAGAGGCATTGATATTGTGCCGGAAGGAACGCATAATGGGCGGCGCGGTAAAGGGTGAGCAGCAAGCAAGAGGCCTGAAAACATGTCCAAGCGTGATAGTCGGAGAATAATCTTCGTTCCCGGCGGGGCAAGCCCGCCGGAGAACATACCCGGTCGAGCAGACCCACCGAGCAACGCGCCCGGCCGGCTTGTCCGGCCGGAGCGATACACCAGCCATAACGTCCACCCTACATACACCCTCCACTACGACTGGACCGGCTGGCCGACCCAAGACACGCGACTCTCGCCGCAGACCGTGGCCGTTGCCCGCGCGACCGCGCCCATTTGGAAGCCGGACGGCCTGAACCTGCTAACATTCCACGCCACAGCAGAGAAGGTTCAGCTTCTTTTCAGCGTCACGCCGCAAATCAGCCCAGTGTTTTTCTGCATGCGGGTTAAAGGGCGACTGCAATATGCGCTCCGGAAGAAAGACGTGCCGGTTAAGTTCAGCCGCAAAGTGGCATTCCGCAGTCTTGGCGAGAACACCGACGATGTAGTCGGAAATTATATCCACGGGCAGGTCGGCAAGGAGGACTTCGCCGATCCGCGTTTTCGGGAGATCATGCGGCAATTTACCGTGGTGCGCGATGCCACGCTCTTGGCCGAGCCCGCGGAGTCCAATAGCGGCCGGTACTGGTATAATTTGCATCTAGTGCTGGTGGTTGCCAACCGATTTCGCATCACGAATCCCGAGCGGCTGGGCTCGTTACGAGATGCGGCCCTGGGAGTGGCTGTAGAGAACGGACACCGGATTGTGGCCTTGTCCGTGATGCCGGATCATGTGCACATGGCTCTGCGTGGTAATATCGAGCGGTCGCCGGAAGATATTGCGCTGGCGTTTCAGAACGGGCTGGCGCGGGCGGCAGGGTGTCGGGCATGGCAGGACGGGTATTATGCGGGGACGTTCAGTGAGTATAATCTGGAGGTCATCCGGCGTATTGCCAGACAGTCATGATCCCCTGCCGGACAAGCCGACAGGGGGATGGCATTTCTGGATGCGATGGCATTCCTCTGGGTACAAGTCGGCAGGGGGTAAGTGTTCTTAGGTTCCAGCCGGCAGAAGGATGCACTGCCGCAGTGCTTCAATGCCTTCCAGAATCCGGGGACCCGGCCGCAGGATCACGCTATCATCCAGTTCGCCGTAAACGCGATGATTTTTCACCGCCTTGATTCCCACCCAACCCGTTCGCGCCGCCACCCGGCTCCAAGCCGCGGTCAATTGTGAATCCGCCCTCGCCGTCCCTTCGCTCCCAACTTCGCCAAGGCTTCGTTGGGCAGGCCTGGCTACGGCGGGTAAACCTCTGGTTTCTCTGTTCTTGGTCATATAGAGGCATAAAATCACGTCCGGGTCCCGGGCAATCACCCATTCAGATGAAACCGAAAAGTAATCTTTATGCGCGACTTCATCGCCGAGGTTGCGGCCGCCGGCCAGGGAAATCAGGTCGGAAATAAAAGAGTCTTTGCCAACCGTAGTCAGCGGGCTGTCCCAGATTTCAACGAAAATGGACGGCAGTGGCTGACCGGAAGCTTGGCGGCGTTCCGCTTCCCGGCGCAGAGCAACGATACGGCGACAAATCGGATCGGCCAGGGCACAGGCTGACGCTGTGGCATGCAAAAGATGTCCGACCTGGGTAATGGCCCGGGGAATATCGTCCACGGTTGAGCAGGCAATCCGCTGATGTTGCAGACCGATTTGATCAATCATTTTGCCCACGGATGCATCCCGCAAATCCACGTCCAAAACCAGCGTCGGTTGGATTTTCAGCAGAAGATCCAGGGACGGCGCGCCAAATCCGCCGATCACAGGAATAGCCTTGATCTTATCCGGCGGATAATCGCAGGCGCTGGTACGGCCGATGAGCTGTTGTTCCGCGCCAAGGGCGCAGATGATTTCCGTCAGACTGGGCGCCAGGGAGACCACGCGTGGCGCGTGGTCTCCGGTGGAGCCGGGAACCGGTTCCGGCGCGCGATAACATCCCGTGAGCAAGCACAGGCAAGCCAGACCAGCGATATGTATCCATTCGCAATGCAGGAGAAATTTCCGCCAGCGGCGGGCTTGTCCGTCCTTGGGCGGAATCAGCCTACCGTTACATTCTTTATTTTCACGGTATGTATTATGTAGGGGCCTGCCCGCCGAAGCTATCCGAGCGAAGGCAGGCCGTTCGCCAGAACGGCAGTTGCCATCGATTGGGATCGGGAGCCTGGATGAATGACTGTCAGAACATGCATGCATGGATAGCATCCAAATACGGCCTGCCAGCCGCCAACGCAAAAAGCAGAATAGTTTCGATCATCTCATTGGACATTCCCAACAGGTCACCGGTCACACCACCGAAAATATGCTTCATCCAGCGGACTAATCCGTAGCCTATAATGAGCGCGAAGGCAAAAATTATCCCGCCGGCGATTCCGGTCAACAGGGCGCAGCATCCCAGGGCCAGGAGTCCGGCTACAATCAAATGAGACGCTCGGGCGTTGTTAACAAACATTTCGGCGGTGCCGCCTTCCAGCCGGGCATAAGGAAGTAGCACGGCCGGCAGAACCATGATCGTCCGTGAGAGGATAAAGGGTATTGGAATCCAGACCCATTGGCCCAGCTGGACCAGGTGTGCCAGGGCGATGGTCTTCACCAGCAGAACGCAGACAATCCCGGTCACACCGAAGGCCCCCATGTGAGGGTCCTTCATGATTTCGAGCATGCGATTCCGCGTCCGGCCGGGACTATAGGCGTCAGCAACATCGCCCAAGCCGTCAAGATGCAGGCCGCCCGTGATCCAGGTGGCGATCACGATGCCGACGATACCGGCGCCCATTGTCCATGCGAGGAGATCGCCGATCAGCCAGGCTGCCAGCGTCACCACCCCGCCGATCAACGCTCCGACCAGCGGGAAGTAATACAGGGAATTGGCGATCGGTCCTGATTCCTTGCCCGGCAGGGGGACAATGGTGAGTGTCTTGAACGCCGTGATGAATCCGTCGAAAAACATAATCAATGATGTTCCAGGTGCTTGGTTCGTTGTTCTTCGTTAACTGCTTACTGGTTACTGTCCTGTCACGCGCCGGGCGTGATACCCGCGTTGGCGAATGTTGCCATGTCATTATAGATGGCGACGGCATCCTCGATAATTTGCATGGCTATAGCCGCGCCGGTGCCTTCGCCCAAACGCATGCCAAGATCCACCACCGGCCGGAGCTTTTCCTGCTCAAAAAATTTATGATGACCGGTTTCGGCGCTCATGTGGGCGAAAAAAAGGTAGTCCTTGACCGCCGGACAGATCCGCATCGCGGCCAGGGCGCCGGCGCTGGAAATGAATCCGTCCACCACCACCGGCCGGGCGCGGGCGGCGGCGCCAAGGCATAGACCGCAAATCCCGGCGATTTCCAAGCCGCCCAGGGCTGCCAGCGTGTTGAGGGCGTCCGCACAGCGGGAACGATTCTCTGCGATGGCGGTTTCCACCACCCGGACCTTTTTGCTGACACCCTGGGGATCAAGCCCTGTGCCGGCGCCAACGGTCTGATCGGCCGGCAGGTTCAACCAGACGGAAAAGAGAGCCGCCGCCGGCGTGGTGTTGCCGATCCCCATCTCACCGGTGGCCATCAAAGTAACCTTGCGATCCGCCGCCTTGTTAGCCCGTCTAATGCCCACCGCAATAGCTCTTAAAGTTTCTTTGACAGTCATGGCCGGACCTCGGGCAATATTGTCGGCGCCCCGCTTGATATTATGCCTTTGTAATCCCTTCACACGGCCCAGATCTTCCGCCATGCCAATGTCGATTACTTCAATCCTGGCTCCGGCCTGTTTAGCCAGCACATTGATGGCGGCGCCTCCGGCCAGGAAATTTTTTACCATCAAGGTGGTAACTGCCGAGGGGTATGCGCTTACACCTTCCTCCACCACTTTATGGTCGCCGACAAACACAAACACGCGTTTGCGTGCAATGCGGGGCCGCTCCTGTTGAAGAATAGCCGCCATCCGCGCCGCTATGTCCTCCAGGTATCCCAGACTGCGCCGGGGCTTGGTCAGCGAATCCAGGCGCTGAAAAGCCTTATCGATCCAGGCGGGGGAGATGGGGTGGATGGCTTGAATCGTCTGATTGAACAAATCATGATGTTTCATGGTTTTCCTTATGTAATGTGGGAGCGACCATGCTGAAGCATGGCAAGCTTTATGTTTACCCCGCAAAGCGGGGTCGCGATGTATATTTTAATCTTTTTCGAGCGGCAATGTCCAATCATGGAGCAATCCCATGAGCATATGCCAGTGATCGGGCATGACTACGAAAGCCCGTAAAACAATTCGCTGACTTTCTGCTGAGAAAAGAAAAGCACGGCAGACCATAGATCGTAAATCTGGATTGAGTACAGGAATACGAGGCCATACACATTTGGTAATAAAAAAGGTTGACGGAATGTCTTTCACACGATGTAAACGCAAATTGGAAGAATGGGGGTACATTTACTATAAACCATTTCAATAATCGCCGCATTAAAGCGGCTCCCACATTAAGATATCGCATAAACCCAACCGACCGCTTACACCGGACATTCTT
The DNA here is from genome assembly GCA_964418925.1 of uncultured Verrucomicrobiota bacterium. Classification (GTDB taxonomy): domain Bacteria; phylum Verrucomicrobiota; class Kiritimatiellia; order JAAZAB01; family JAAZAB01; genus CAYQNY01. Next base: position 473 of record CAYQNY010000002.1, on the reverse strand, counting down.
AGCACTTCGGCAAAGTTCCTTTCAACGCCAGCGGCAGGCCGGCGACAACCAGAACAACAGTGTCCATGGCGACCGCCAGGTCCTGATGGAGCCAGCCGGCCAGGTCCCGGAATTTCCGGCCCAACTCATGCTCGGGAACAATACCCATGCCGACTTCATTGCCGACCAGGATCAGGTTCCGGTGGATATTCCGCACTGCGTCCAGCAGGGCCTGTCGGCGTTTCTTATAGGTATCCTCGCCTTCCTGCAGGAGAACATTGGAAAGCCAGAGTGTCAGGCAGTCCACCAGGATACCGTCGGTATCAGCCGTGCTGTTGGTGATTACATTGGCAATATCCAGCGGTTCCTCGACACACCACCAGCGCGCGCCGCGCGCCTGGCGGTGCGCCTGAACCCGTTGGGCCATTTCCTCATCCTTCACTTCCGCGGTAGCCAGGTAAAGGGGACGCTTCCAGCGGCGGGTAGCCAGTTGC
>CAYQNY010000001.1:0-51612 GCA_964418925.1 uncultured Verrucomicrobiota bacterium | reverse complement strand
TTGTGTAGTGGCCGTTCGGGAGAACGGCAAAGTTGCGGCGAAGCCGCCTAATTAATTTTAGCCATGAGCCGATATATGCATCATTGGCAGAACACGCAGATATCCCGCCGGGACTTTCTGATTGTGTCGGGAGCGTCCGCCGCCGCTTTTCTGGCGGGTTGCGCCACCAACCCCGTCACGGGCAGAAAGCAGTTCATGCTGGTTTCCGAAGACAGCGAAATCAACATGGATCAGACCTCATCGCCCCACCAGATTTCCGCCGACTACGGTACTATTCAGGATCCCGAATTAAACCGTTACCTGACGACGATCGGTGAACATCTGGCCGCGCATTCGCATCGGCCCAACATGCCCTACACTTTTCGCTGTGTGAACGCCGTCTATGTCAACGCCTACGCCTTTCCCGGCGGCACGATTGCCGTGACGCGCGGGATGCTCCTGAATCTTCAGAGCGAGGCGGAACTGGCGGCCATACTGGGCCATGAAATCGGACACGTTACCTCGCGTCACTCGGCCGCCAGCATGAGCAAGGGCATGGCCCTTAACATCGCCCTGTCACTGGGCGCCGCCGCCATGCAGGAATTCGCCGCCGACTACTCCGCGCTGGCCTCCGGTATCGGGGCCATTTCAGCCGGCGTTCTGCTGGCGCATTACAGCCGCACCGCCGAACGGGAAGCCGACGCGCTGGCGCTGGAATATATGACCCGCTCCGAGTACAACCCGGACGGGTGTATTGCCGTCATGGATATGCTGCGGAAATTATCGCAAGACAAACCCAACATCATCGAGCTCATGTTTGCCACGCACCCGATGAGCGAGGAACGCTACCAGACGGCGATCCGGACCATTCGCGAAAAATACTCGTTGGCGCAGGCTTATCCCGTCAACAGGGAACAATACCTGGACCAGACGGCGCAGATTCGCGCCCAGCAAGGCGCGATCGAACAGATGCAGAAGGGCGCCAAAGCCATGAGCGCGCGCAAACTGACGGCGGCGGCCGAATACTTCCAGACCGGGTTGAAGCTGGCGCCCCAGGATTACACCGGCCTGCTCATGCTGGCCAACTGCCGGCTTACGCAGCAACAGTGGCAGACAGCGGAACGGCTGGCCGCAGAAGCCCGGGCGATTTATCCACGGGAACCCCTGGCGCTGTTCGTCTCGGGCCTGGCACAAATCAGCGGCCAACATTTTGACGCCGCCTACGACGCCTTCTCACGCTACGAACAACTCCTGCCGGGTAATCCGAACACGATTTTCTATAAGGGTTACGCCCTGGAAGGCATGGGCCGCCGCCAGGCCGCGGCAAAACAATACCTGCAATTTCTCCAGCAGGTCCGGCAGGGTGAACACGCCCAACACGCCTACCAGCGCCTGGTGGCATGGGGCTACATCAAATCCCAGCCCGGATAATGCTCCGGCCAGGGGCGAACTAATGCCGCGATTTTTTTGCTCGATCTCTCACTTTGCCCTTCTTCTCCGGCGGAACAGATTGCCCCGCGGCTCCCTGCGTCGCCAAGGCTATGCAGGACAAGTGCCGTGGGGAGCTTCACTAAATCCGGTTTTGATTTTTTCGGAACTCCAGCCTGAGTATTGTTAACCCGTCATCGCGCCATGGCTTTCCAGTGCCGGCCGGGGCTGAGCCTGAATCGCCCCGGCGGCAGGCCGACGATCTTGCGGAAAGTCCGGTTGAAATAGTATTCATTGGGCATACCCACGCGTTGCGCAATTTCCTTGACGGAATAATCCGTGGAGATCAGCTGCGGGCTATGCGCCCGCGGCTGTCCCTATGACGCTATCGTGGCAGTAACACACCCATGAATTTGCCCTCAACAGAATAACGGTCAGCAGTAGTAATTGATCGGGCTTTCCACTCATATACTTGCTGATGAGGATAAACCAACCCAATTTTTACCATAGTCCATTAGCAAATGGACTCCATGTTATACTGACAAAAAAGCGCGGCTCATGTGGTTACGATTATCGCTTGGGCCGGTGCCAGGCCGCGCGATTCAGCCGTCAACTTGATCCGGCCACCTCTACGGGTGGATCTTATGACCACCAGGCAACGGCCGTTGTACGCCTTCCGTTGCCTGGCCTGGAACGACTCCACGCTCTTCTGATCGCCATTGCCGACACCGATAATTTCGCCGGGACCGTTGACGGCAAACTGGATTTCATTGTCAGCATTGGGATGCAGTATACCTTTTTGGTCCAGCACCTCCACGGTCACAAAGGAAAGGTCATAGCCGTCAGCCCTGATCGTCCGGCGGTCTGCCGTCAGCCGGATCTTAGCGGGATCGCCGGCAGTGCGCAGTGTCCGGGAGGCTACCTGCCGGCCGTGCCTGTAGCCCACAGCCTCCAATGTTCCCGGCGCGTATGGAATGAGCCACGTGGCCATGTACTGTGAAGCGCGGGAAGTCGTGCTCCGGCCGATCACCCGGCCGTTAAGCCGCAGTTCCACTTGCTCGCAAGCGGAATAAACGTCCACATGCACATCCTCATGAACATCCTTATTACCAGGCACGGGCCAGGTCCAGCTTGACTTGGCTGCCGGCCAACCCCAGGGGCTGAGTTTGAAAACCTCGCCGGCGGTAAGACGCTGGCGCACGGCAATGTGCAATGGCGCACCGTTACTCCAGAGGATGTCGCGATAGTAGGACCGCGTTTTCTTGAAGCCGCAAATATCCAATTCACCGCAACAGGCGGTATTGACAGGATACCTGGTATACACGTCTTTGGCATAACCGATGCCCGACTCGCCCATGTAGTCCATGCCGGTCCAGATGAACTCGCCGATAATATGACGGTTATCGGTCGCGCGTGTCCAGGTCCTGAACGCGTAGAGAGCAAAGGTCTCCGATCCCAGTATACAGCGTTGCGGGAAAGACTGGTGGTCCGAGGCGTATAGATCATCTCTATAGTTGTAGCCGCAGACATCCAGCGCGGCCCATAGTTGCGGCGTCCACGCTCCCGGGTGAGCGCCGTACCCGACGGGTCGCGTAGGATCAAGCTTGCGGATAAATCGCGCTAATTTGCCGGCCGTCCGGGCGCCTTTCAGCTTACCCTGTTCCGGCACTTCGTTGCCGATGCTCCACAGGACAATTGACGGGTGGTTGCAGTCGCGCCTAACCATGCTGGTGAGGTCAGCGCGCCAACATTTCCTGAAGTGGTCCTTGTAGCCATACTTGAGCTTGCCCTCTTCCCATTCATCAAAGGCTTCATCTATCACCACAACCCCCAGGCGATCACAGGCATCGAGAAATTCCGGCGAAGGCGGATTATGGCTGGTACGAATGGCATTGGCGCCGATGGACTTCATCAATTCGACCCGCCGCTCTTCGGCCCGGTCATAGACAACCGCGCCCAGACAACCGTTGTCGTGGTGCAAGTTCACGCCTTTAAGCTGCAGGCATCTGCCGTTGAGTATGAAACCCTTGTCCGGATCGAAACGGAACGTGCGGATACCGAAGGGGGTGACATGGCCATCCGTCATCTGGCCGCCTGTCTTGACACTGGTGACCGCCCGGTAAAGCACCGGGGAATTGACGTCCCATAGAGACGGTTGCGGCACGCCTATGCGCTGAACAAATTTATTCGTCGCGCCGGCGTGAATCTGCTTCGTGTTTTCAACAGAACCAACTGTCTTTTGGTTCGGACCCACGATGCGAGTGACAATTCCGACCTCGGATGCGGAATCGGTTTCGTTCTCAACACTGGTGACGATCTCGAGCGTTGCCGACGACGGCGTCGCCTTGACAGTCGTGACGGCGGTTCCCCAGTGGGCAACATGGACTTTGTCGGTGATGGTGAGCCAGACGTGGCGGTAGATACCTGATCCTGAATACCAGCGTGTGTTCGGACGCTTCGAGTTGTTGACTTGCACCGCCAACACGTTCTTGGCTTTTCCAAACTTCAGATAAGGAGTCAGCGCAAAGTAAAATCCGGTGTAGCCATAAGCGTGGGTACCGAGCTTGTGACCATTGATCCAGACCGTGGCATTCATATAAACGCCGTCAAATTCGACTATGACCCGCTGATGGCCGTATGCTTGGGGAAGGGTAAAAGTCTTGCGATACCAGCCGTATCCGCCGGGAAGATAGCCGCCGCCGGAACCGCCTGAATCCCGGGGGTCAAAAGAACTCTCAATGCTCCAATCATGGGGCAGGTTGAGTAGCCGCCATTTCGAATCATCAAAGGAAACTTTATGCGCGTTCGGCGCGTTACCCTTGAAAAAACGCCATTGCCGCTCAAACCTGTCGCGGATGCGTTGACTGGCTGGCATGATATCTCCTTGGGTGGGCACACCTGCTGTTTCTTGTTCAGGATAACACTGCCTTAATAAGGCTGCTGGTGGCAAAAGGGGTTTAATTAAAACTTCTTTTGGTACACATGGCAAGATGGTTGCTGTTTTTTCTTGTCGTAGTAGTCCTGATGGTACTCTTCGGCTTTCCAAAAGGTACTGGCGGGAAGTACTTTGGTTACGCTTTGATATCCCTTGGTTTTGAGGATGTCTATCAACTTATGCCCTATCTTCTTCTCATCAGCATTGGCATAGAAAATAGCGGATAGATATTGCCCCCCAATATCCGGCCCCTGCCCATCGACTTGTGTCGGATCATGAATCTCAAAAAAAAATCGGACCAGTTGCTCATAATTCACTTTAGTCGGATCATAGGTTACCTCGACAACCTCCAAATGGCCGGTATTGCCCTGAGCCACATCCCGATAGGAAGGGTTGGCCATGGAACCGCCCATATAACCTGAGCTGGCCGCAATAACACCATCTTTATGCTCAAAGAGATATTCCACCCCCCAGAAACAGCCGCCGGCAAAGTAGGCTTTGGCTATCTGAGATGCTTTTTTATGGGGTACAAATATCAAGGAGACGGAATTGACACAATGTCTGATATTCTTCGCGGTTAGTTCTTCGCCTTCAAAAACGTGGCCTAAATGCGCCCCGCAATTGGCGCATAATATCTCGGTCCTGCGGCCATCAACATCCTTTTGTCTTTTGACGGCGTCTTTGATTTCATCGTCAAAGCCGGGCCATCCACAGGCAGAGGCAAACTTATCGTCTGAACTATAAAGCCGGGCATTACATCGTTTGCATTGGTAAACACCCTTTTCAAAGAAGTCGTTATATTCCCCGCTGAATGGGGCCTCTGTACCTTTGTGGACAATAACTCTTGCTTCCTCCGTTGAAAGTTTGTTGTAGGACTTTTTATCCATGACTAATTCCCCCGCGCACGAGATCAGGTTAAACATTAATCCTATTGCAAACACAATTATTATATGCTTGCGCATTAATTTTCCCTTTTAAAGACAGAACAGTAGCATCCTATGGGATGCTACTGCATTGAGTTCATGGTTAATTTCTCAAGCATCCTTCTTTGCGTGAAGCAAACAAGACTGTCAAAAAACTAATGCGGACGCGACCACGCGAAACGCGTGGTAAACGAAGCTTGTCCCGCGTTGGGCGGGACGCGTCCCTCCATAAACCATAACGCCCGTTTTATATGTCTGCGGGAGGACCACGCTTCGGCGCGGCTGTTGCTCTTGATTGCTACCGTGGCCCGGCACCTGCCACCACGCCAGGGGATATATCATGGCTGGGTCTTTTCCCTGACGAGTGGTAAGACTCCGGCCATTTCCCCGATCACATTTACCAACTCGGTGCCAGCTGGAATTACGATCTTGGCGTTGGTTTCCAGGGCATTTTCCGTCATCTGCAGTTTCCTGAGCAACTGGGCATTGCCGATAAAGTATTTTTCAGCGGCTTCATTGACAAGTTGGATTGCCTCGGCCTCGCCTTGCGCAGCCAGGATTTTTGATTGCCTTAAGCCTTCCGCTTTCTTGATCTGCGCCCGTCTTTCGCCGTCTGCCGTTGTCTCCATGGCCGTGGCAAAATCAATGGCCGCCACCTTTTCGTTCTCCGCTTTGACAACCTTATTCATCGTCTCCTGTACATCGCGCGGCGGATCTATCTCCTTCAGTTCTGTCCTGACAATCTCCAGGCCCCAGTGCCCGCTTTCCTCGCTGAGCGTCTTATGCAGTTCAATATTAATTTTACTCCGTTCGCTATTGGCAGATTTCAAGGTAAGCGTACCAATGATGTTCCGGAGCGTGGTCCGCGCCAGGTTCACCATCTGGTAAGAGTAGTTGTTCACATTGTACTGTGAACTCTTGACGCTTTCCTCGTCAACCCTGACTTTGAAATAGACTTGTGCGTCAACCTTGGCGTTCAAGTTGTCATTGGTGATGATCTCCTGCGGCTCCGCGTCGAACATCTGTTCGGTAATGTTGACCTGGTACATCTTGTCTATCACCGGGAGAATCCAGGTGAACCCCGGATTCGCAAATCTGCTGTAGCGTCCCAAGCGCTCGACCAGGCCGCGATGGGTCGGCCGTACGATTCTGATCCCTGACAAAAAGAACACGGCCGCTATAATCAAGACAATAACAATCAGCATAGCCTACCTCCTATATATTACTGGTTCCGTTATGAATCGCGTAACTTCCTTAATCTTCGCATCCGTATATCGTTCACCGAACGAGACTGTCGAAAAACCAATACGGACGCCTCGAAGGCTTGATGCGCGGAATCCTTTCCGACTCCCCCAGACTGCAGTCAACAGTGTAGCAGGCCTATGCGAACAGAGGGATTTTTGTTTCCCTTGCCTCGCGGGCGGCCCGCGCCGCCCTTAATGCCGCCATGGTTGAGTTCGCGCCATCAATCAAACTCGTTCTGACCTCGCCGTCCTCAATGATCGCACTAAGCCAATCGTCTATCTCCGGATCATAGGGATGGCCTGCTATCCTCGGCGCTGCTATGGGCTCGGACCTCAGTTCTTGTCCTGACAGGCCTCGCCCGGTGCAGAGCTGATCGCCCACAACCGTGCCTTTTGTCCCGTAGACACGGAGATTATAGAAGACGGGCTGCGGACATACCGGCGCCCACAGGGCGGCAACCTTCGCCACGGCCCCGTCCTGGAATTTGAAGAGCGACACCATGCAGTCATCCCTTGGCAACTCGGGGAATGCAAAATGGTTGCTGTAAGCGAATACTGTGCTGGGGTTGCCTCCCTTGATCCAGCGCAGCTTATGCTCGTCTCTGTCGCAAAGGGCAATCAGTTCAGACTTCGGCGACGCGGCATGAGCGACCGCATGTTGACGGCCGTTGTGACCAAGTCCGATGATGCCTACCTTCACCCGTGTTTCTGCCATGCGATAACTCCAACCTTTCAGATTACCTAGCCCACAACGCCCTTGCCCAGCCAGGGTAAAACGTAAACTGCAAATAACGGCGCAAACATTTTGCATTCAATTGTCGCATAGCGGAAAATGCCAGGGGAATGTCCTCCGAGAAAGTGAATCTCTGTGATTGATAAGCGTCCATTGGCGTGTTTTTTGGCTTCTATTCGAACCCTTGATTGACAGAATCTTGTGATCTGATAACTTGATATTGAGTGTTTGTTCGGTCAATTTGGCCGCTGTTATTATTAAGTTATTTCGGATTATGGTAGGCGTTTATCCTGCAAAGTCAACCGCCAACTCGCGACTAAAAAATACTCAACGAAGTGCGTGAAATAAGGCGCTTTCATCATGATGCCACAGTGGATTATTGAAAAAAAACGGGATGGCCAGGCCCTGACGGATAAAGAACTCAGGGGCTTCATCAACGGCTACGCGGCTGGAACAATCCCTGATTACCAGGTGGCGGCCTGGGCCATGGCGGTGCTCTGGCGCGGCATGACGCCCGCTGAAACCGCCGGCCTGACGAGTGCCATGCTGGAATCGGGAATGGTCCTCAATACCGCTTCAATCCCGGGCCCGAAAATAGACAAGCACTCCACCGGCGGCATCGGCGACAAGCTTTCCCTGATTCTGGCCCCCCTGGCCGCGGCCGGCGGCCTCGTTGTGCCCATGATCTCCGGGCGCGGCCTGGGAATTACCGGCGGCACGCTGGATAAGCTGGAATCCATCCCCGGTTACCGGGTCCGATTGAGCGAAAAGGAAATACTCGGCGTTCTGGCAGCCTGCGGCTGCTGCATGGCGGGCCAGACCGACCGCATCGCGCCGGCGGATAAAAAGCTTTACGCCCTGCGCGACGTAACCGGCACGGTGCCGTCCATCCCACTCATTGTCGCTAGTATTCTCAGCAAGAAGCTGGCGGCGGGACTTGATGGATTGGTGATGGACGTTAAACAAGGACAGGGCGCGTTCATGAAAACGCCGGAGGACGCCCAGGCGCTGGCCGCGACGCTCGTGGCAGTCGGCCGGCAACTCGGATTGCGGGTAACCGCCCTGATAACAGACATGAACCAGCCGCTGGGCCGCACTGCAGGCAACGCCCTGGAAGTTGTCGAAGCCATTGAGATCTTGCAGGGACGCGGCCCGGCTGATGTCACGGAACTCACGCTGGAACTCACTGCGCGCATGCTGATAATCGGCCGCAAGGCATCGGATCGGACCGCGGCAATCAAGAGTCTGCGCGCGATCATTCGGTCCGGCGCGGCTTTTAAAAAATTCAAGGCTATGGTCCATATGCAGGGCGGCGATGTCCGGGTATTGGATCAGCCGGGGCTATTACCTGCCGCTCCAATCCGGGACCCGGTGCGAGCCAGGCACGCTGGATTCATTCAAGCGGTTAATGCCGAGCAGATCGGCAAAGCCTGTCTGTTGCTGGGCGCCGGACGGACTTGTGTAACGGATTCGATTGACCATGCTGTGGGACTTTCCGCTCTGAAAAAAGTCGGCGAATCCGTGGCCCGCAATGAACCCCTGGCCGTCATTCACGCCCGCAACCGGAAACATATGGCCGCGGCCCGCGCGCTGGTCAGCGCTGCTTTTGATTATACGGATAAACCGGTGGCGCCGCCGGCCTTGATTATCACCGAATTAGTCTGAATGATTCACCAGCAAGAGGAATAAAATTTTCCATATTAAAATTAGCCCGCGCAACACGAAATAACGCTAAAAAAAATTGCAGAAAATATTTTCACAATATGATTTTTATCATTATTCTTAATTGCGCGTCAATTCGCGGGTTGCGCGGGTAAAATGATTGGTCTTATCCGCGATGGAGGTAAAATTGAATTCAGAACTACTCAACCAGGCTTTTCAAGCGGTAAAGAAGGCCTGGCCTGATGCCCGCCCGGTTGGCGGACTGATCCTGGGCACCGGCTGGCCGGCGGTAATCGAGTCATTCACGATTCAGGGGTCTTTGACCTACCGGGACATTCCGGGCCTGGGAAGTACTACGGTAACCGGACACGCCGGCCAATTGCTTTGGGGCAACATGGCCGGCCTGGAAACATTCATTTTCCAGGGACGCCGGCACTGGTACGAGGGCGCCGGCTGGGAGCCGGTGGCAATTCCCCTTTATCTTCTCAAGAAACTGGGCGCCGCCACTGTAGTCCTGACCAACGCCGCCGGAAGCCTCCGCCAGGATTGGCAACCGGGCACACTCATGGTAATTGACGATCACATCAACGCCATGAACGCCCAGCCGCTTATCGGTCCGCACGATCCGCTGTGGGGTGAACGGTTTCCGGATCAATCATGTGTCTATGATGCCAAGCTGAGAGCCATGCTGGATCGCGCGGCGGCCCAACTGGGCGCAACGCCAGCCCATGGAATCTATTTGGCCGTCTCCGGACCAATGTACGAAACACCGGCGGAAGTTCGCGCGTTCCGGTCGTGGGGCGCCGATGTGGTGGGCTCCTCCACGGTGCCGGAAGCTATATTGGCTAACGCCGCCGGAATGCGCGTGGCCGGTCTGTCTTGTATTACCAATATGGCGGCAGGCATCAGTGACGGTCCTCTCGTCCACGACAATATTCACGCCACGGCCATCAATACCTCCCCGGCCATGCAGGCGCTGATCAAGGGATTCTGGAAGGAGTTGGCGGTAAGCAGTGAGCAGTAAGAAACATTTAGGGGCGCAGCGTTTAATTCCAACAGGGCGCCAAACCGGCAAGCCGAACAGTTTTCGGTTCCACGCGATTAAACAAAGGATCGGCCATGCAAACCCAACAGATTCAGTCATTGATCCGGAAAGCGGCGTCAGCCCGGCGGCAGGCCTATGCGCCTTACTCAAAATTCAACGTCGGCGCGGCGCTGCTGACATCCACGGGGCGGATATTTTCCGGATGCAACGTTGAGAACGCGTCCTATGGAATGACCCTGTGCGCGGAACGCGCGGCAGTGGCGGCCGCTGTCAGCGCGGGATATCAGCAATTCAAGGCTATTGTCATTGTGGGCGGAAGACGGACGCCACCCTACCCCTGCGGCGCCTGTCTCCAGGTCCTGGCGGAATTCTGCCGGCCCGATTGCCTGATTATCCTGGCCGCCGGCGCCCGGCCGGCGGCGATCCAAACCTGCCGGTTGAAGGATCTGTTGCCAAAAACATTCAAGCTGACTCGGAAATAGTGGGCCCAGCCACGCTAAAATCGTGGCCCGCAAGTTTACCACGCCGGAGGCATGGCACCGCCCCTACCGTTGATTCTTTGTCCAGCGACATTGACTCTTTTCCGCTTTGTTACCGGCGTGGAAACCGGTATGATGCCGGCATGGTTCATGATATTTCAACATCGCTGAGCAAAGGCGCCCGCAATATCACCGAGCGCCTTCAAGCCGCGGGATTTACCGCCTTATGGGCGGGCGGATGTGTCCGTGACATGATCATGGGGCGGTCGCCGAAGGATTATGATATCGCGACCAACGCCACGCCCACCCAGGTCATGACCATTTTTCCGCGCGCCATTGCTGTCGGCAAGTCATTCGGCGTTGTGCGCGTCATCGTACAGGATAATGAATACGAAGTGGCCACGTTTCGGAAAGACCACGCGTACAAGGACGGCCGCCATCCCGATGCCGTGAGCTTTACGGACGAAAAAACCGACGCCTTGCGCCGCGACTTCACTGTTAACGCGCTGTTTTTCGATCCGCTGAAAGACAAGATCCATGATTATGCCGGCGGTCAGGCCGATATCTCCGCCGGTCTCATCCGGGCCGTGGGTAATCCCGACGACCGGTTTGCCGAGGATCATTTGCGGATGCTGCGCGCCGTCCGTTTCGCCGCGACACTGGATTTCAAGCTGGACCCTCTGACCTTCGAGGCGATCCGGAACAACGCGGAACAAATTAAAAAAATCAGCGTCGAGCGGATACAGCAGGAATTGACCCGTATTTTACTGGAATCCAAGCGGGCAGGCGACGCCGGGGAACTGCTACTTCAATCCGGATTGCTCCAGATCATCCTGCCCGAAGTGACGGCCATGCAAGGACAGGCCCAACCGCCTCAGTTTCATCCGGAGGGGGACGTATTCACGCACACCATGCTCATGCTGAACGCCATGCCTCAACCCAGTCTGCGCCTGGCCTATGCCATCCTGCTACATGATGTCGGCAAGCCCCCGACGGCCAAACTTACGGATGGCCGCATCCGGTTCAATCGGCATGCCGCCCATGGCGCCGCCATGGCGGATACGATCCTGAAGCGGTTGCGCCTGCCCACGGAAGACATTAAAGCCATCACGTTTGCCATCGCCAATCACATGCGCTTCATGGATGTCCGTAAAATGCGGCGCGCTACTTTGCACCGGCTGGTGGGGGCGCCCACCTTACCGCTCGAATTGGAACTGCACCGCCTGGACTGCGCGGCCAGTCACGGTGATATGCAAAACTTCGAGTTCCTGCAGGCATTTCAGCGGGAGTGCCAATCCAAACCGGTTCTGCCCAGGGCCTGGATCACGGGCCATGATATCATAGCGATGGGCGTGCCAAATGGCCGGGAAATCGGCCGCTGGAAGAAACTGGCCTATGACGCGCAACTGGAAAAGTTCGTTGCCAGCCGGGAGGCGGCACTGGCCTGGCTGAAAAAGCTGATTACGGCGAAACACAAAGAAAACGATTAAAGTTGGCCCACATATTTAATGAGTGAATTATCGCTCATAAAATATGTGCTTTGGCTATCCACCGTGGCGGATAGCCAAAGTTTCGGCGCGGCGTAAAATACGCCTTGCCCGTTCGGCTTCGCTCAGGGCCTTGAGCATTGTCGAAACGGCTCAAGATTCACCCTTCGACGCACTGAAAGGATAATCCTGAGCAAGCATGCTCCAGTGTGCGCGTCGAAGCCTTTCAGGCGGATATTTCACGTGAAACACGTGAAATATCCGGGTTGGCCGCGTCAATGCCCGTGACTATAAAAGCAACAAGCATATCCCGCTGCCGGCGACCAGGACGATGACAAGCACTTGCAGAATACGTTCCGGAATCCGGCCGGTTAACCGGCTGCCCAGCATTACGCCCGGGATAGCTCCCAGGCACAAGGTCAGTACCGTCTGTAACTGGATGTTGCCTTCTATCAAATAGACGAACCCGCCCAGACCGGAGAGCAGCAGCGCGATGACAATACTGCTGCCCACGGCTTCAGCAATGCCGGCATCCAGCCACAGCATGAAAACCGGGATGATCAGCACACCTCCGCCAATCGACGTAGCGCCAATGATCGCACCTATAATCCCTCCGGATGCCAGCGCCAGCAGTTTTTTCCGGAGCGGAAACGGTCCGCCTTTATGATAAATCCGCCGGTTTTCCTGCAAAGATTCGGCCATAAACAGATACTGCAGCACCATAAGAACAGCCGTAACCAGCATTACCACGGCCATGCCGTTCTGCAGATACCGGTTGATCATGTCCACCCCGCAATATGACACGAACCTATTCACAATCCAGGGAACGATCAGCACACTCGGCACACTGCCGCACAGAAAGAACAACACCCGGCGCGGCCGGATGTTCCGCAGCCGAATATGCGCCACGGCGCCGCCGATTTTGGCAATCATGGAAAAAAGCAGACCCGTACCCACTGAGGCCACCGGGGAAAGACCCAGTATGAAAATCAGTACCGGTTGAATGACCGCGCCCCCGCCAATGCCGGTCAAGCCTATAAGAACTCCTACAAAAAAACCGGCGCTCCCGTTCCGCAGAATATCCAGGATCAAATCCATAATGTTCATAATTTAATGCGCTGACAACATTTCTTATATTTCAACCCGCTGCCGCACGGACAGGGATCATTGCGGCCCGGATTATTCAACGCGGCGCCGGCTGAAGTCCGGTCCGGCAGGCGCTCCTTCCGGAGTTGATCAGCCAACCGCTGAAAGCCGGGATACGCGTGCGTATAAAACATTTTCCAGCCTTGGCACAGGCGACTGATCGGACGGGTATCACCTGCCGACGCCGGGCGATGCTTGGGACAATCCCCGGCGCAATATGGCCGCCATTCACAAGCTGAGCAGGCCGCATTCCAGTTGCTTTTGCGACGGCTGAATTGTTGCTGCAGCTGTCCGGCAAACAGGCCGTTCCACGGAGTGGTGGCAATATTGCCCAGGCGCCAGCGGGACTCAACAAAAAAATCACACGGGAAAATATCCCCGTTATGTTCCACCACAAAATACGTATCGCAAGCGGGACGCATGGCGCAGTCAACGTATTGGTTATCCACCATGATATTCAGGATGGAGTCAAAGAGCCGAATTGATACGCGGCGGGTATCATGCCGGATCCACTGATCGTAGATTGCACACAGGAACTCGCCCCACGCCTCGCCGGAAATGCCATACGGCAATAATTCGTCATGCGCATCCACTTCCACACACGGAATATATTGTTGGAACAAAAGTCCATGTTCACATAAATACTGATATACTTCCCGGCCCCGGCGGATATTGGCCTGAGTTACCAACGTCAAAATATTAAAATCCACGTTATTCCGGCGGAGACACTCGATCCCGCGCCAAACCGCGGAAAACGACCCGGCGCCGGCCGCATTGACCCGGTACATGTCATGCATGGATTCCGGGCCGTCTAGGCTGACTCCCAGCAGGAAGCGGTAACGTAAAAAATGTTTTGCCAGCACGTCGGTTATCAAAATACCATTCGTCTGCAAGCTGTTTTGGACCGTAACACCCGGTCGTCCATATTGGTTCTGAAGATCGGTTACCTGCCGGAAAAAATCCAGTCCCATCAGCAAGGGCTCACCCCCCTGCCAGGCAAAGGCATAACACGCCTGGTCCGTGGCCATATACCCTGATACCAATTTCTCCAGAATAGCGGCGGACATGCGGTGAACCCGGGTGGCAGGAAATAAGGCCATCCTACTCCGGTAAAAACAATACCGGCATTGCAAATTGCAGTCCGGTCCAGCCGGTTTAATGAGCAGCGAGAATGGTTTATTGACCGCCATGACGGATAATTCGTACCGGTTGAGTCACTCTGAAAAGACAGCCACGCCACGGCCTGGCCCGCCAACAGGGCGAGTAACAGCCTGTTGCGGCGGCAATGGCTCGTCTTCCTGCGAAGCGCAGGACAAGCGGCGCTGGCCACGATCTTAGCGTGGCCACGAGTGGAGTGACGCGTTTTGCCTGCCACGCCGAAGTCAGACACAGACAGGTCGCATCCGCGGGAGTTTTATAATTAACTCGCTGGTATGTTAAACCAATCCCCATGATTGTCAAATGATCGCATTGATTAACATCATCGATTTTTTGCTTGAAACCCTTGCATTAATCTGATTAAATTATTAGTATTGTTTATTGTTCAGAATATTTAACCGTTTTTTATGAGGCAACAATACAGGAGTATATCATGAGCGAACCAAAATCCATTCATACTTTAGTCTTGTCCATTTACCAGGAACTGGCGGAAGCATTTATCGAGCCTTTGGAATCGGAGCAGAAAAACGAGTTGACTATCGGCGATCATCCGGTCGTCTTCGACATCATCGCCGGCGATCCCGGCCAGGATCCAACATTCGAGGAACATATTGCCAAGGCGGATGCGATCGCGATTGTCGCCCGCTTTCTGGACGTGCTCTCCCTGGACAAGGTTAAAATGATCTACCGCCATCTTCCCGACGAACTCAACGTGCCAATGGCCATTTTCCTACTCCGTGACAAGGGGGAAGTGGATTTTAAGATCAGTTGTCCCTCCTGCGGCCAGAAATTATGGCTGCGCGACACGGACATCAGCAAACGCGGCCGGTGCCCGAACTGCAAGAAACCGTTCATCATTCTTTCACAGGCCGATCACTTGAAATCCCAGCTGATGCTGCCGGAGAGCATTCCCATCATCCCCTTGATCCGGAATGACGTAGAATCGTTCCAGTCGGCCATGACTAAGCTGCTGAGCACGCTGTCCATCGGAATCAAGCCGGCCACGGAAGACATGACGGCCGAAGCGCTGAAAAACGCAACCGTGCGCGTACAGGTTCAGGATGTTTGAACGCTTCCCGTTCCTGTGTGCCGGTCATGCCGGGTTCTTTTGCCCCGCATCCGTTGGCGGATAAAGAATGATCGGCCAACATTATTAAGAATCCCTTATATGAAAAACGGACAATGTTATTCCGCCTGTGCGATGGGCCTGGTCCTGGCACTAGCCGCTGTTACACTCACCGGCTGTCATTGGCTGAAATCAACGGAGACCAGCAAGGATCAGACGGGGGACTTGATTCTTGACCTGGGTGACAAAATCAAAATGCGTTTTATTTGGATTGAGCCGATGGATTTGTTCGTCGGCAAATACGAGGTCAGCAACAAAATATTCCGTCGCTTCAAGCCGGGACACTATAGCAGACAGCATAACCAGATGGGCTTGAACCGGGACGATCAGCCGGCCGTGAACGTAAGCTGGAAGGATGCCCAGGCATTCTGCCAGTGGCTCAATAAAAAATATGGCGTCGCCGGCGCCAAGCGTTATCATTTTCGCCTGCCCAAGGAATCGGAATGGGAAACCTATGCCGCCTGCGGGCAACCGGTGGATTATCCCTGGGGCACCAACTGGCCGCCGCCCAACACCTGGAATTATTTCGGCCGCGAAAACCCGGAACCCACCCGGAAACTTGATAATAATGACGGCTTTCGCGTGTCATGTCCGGGGCCGCAAAGCGGGAAAAACATCTGGCGTCTTTTCGGTGTGGGCGGCAACGTCTGGGAATGGTGCGAAGATACCGACGGCGAATCGAAGGCCCGGGTATTCAAGGGCGCCTCGTGGGCGGATTGCCACCCGTATTTCCTGAAACTGACTTGCCGCCGCAGCAACACTCCGGATTACCGGTTTACCAGCCTGGGCTTTCGCGTGGTGGCGGATGTCACTGATATCAACGCCGGGAAACAGGCTCCGCCAAAGGGGCCGGCCGCCAAAGTTACGCCGGAAGCCGAACCGGCGCGTCAGACCACGGACAACAAGGAACAAACCGAGGCCGCCAAGCAGGAAAAGAAAACCGGCGATCAGACCCTCATTCAGAAGCTGATCGAGGACAAAAAATTCGATCCGGCATCCACCCGGCTTATCCAATATGAGAAGGATTACGGCAAGGATGCTTTTTCCGACCAAGGATTTGCTGCCCTGGACCAGACCAGGACATTCGATCTATCCGATGCCGTGACCCTGGAATGCATCCGTGTCAAGCCGTTGAATATCTGGATGAGTAAATACGAAGTGACCAACAAGCAGTTCAGAGAATTCCAGCCGGGTCACACCAGCGGCGTCTTCAAGGACCAGTCGCTTGATGACCCCGATCAGCCTGTGGTCAATGTCAGCTGGGATGACGCCATGGCCTTCTGCCAATGGCTAAACACACGCCTGGCGGAGCATCTGGAAGCCGGTCGCGGATTCCGCCTGCCGACCGAGGCGGAATGGGAAACTGCCGCCACCTGCGGACAGACCCGCGCATATCCCTGGGGCAATCAATGGCCGCCGCAATACGGAAACTACGGCCCCATCGAGGGCTATGACGATGGCGCATCTGTTACGTGTCCTGTTGAAAAGAGCGGACAGAATGAATGGGAGCTTTACGGTATGGGCGGAAATGTCTGGGAATGGTGTGCCGACCTTTATGATCCGTCCCGGCAATACCGGGTTATCCGCGGCGGTGCGTGGAATGTCTCACCGGCGGATTCGTTGAAAGTGGCCAACCGCACCGGTGAACCGGAAAGCCGGAAAAACAGCTATATCGGTTTCCGGGTGGTGATAGGGTCCAAGAATGAAAAGGGGCTTTAACTGATGCCTGCCCCAACTGATTCGAAATCAATCTCCCTTCAGCCGAAGACCGCCCGGCCGCTCGCGCCCATCACGAAAGCGGCGGAAATATTCAAGTTTTATTGCCCGGCTTGTCAGCAGAAACTGGCTTCGAAAATAGAGTGGCAGGGGAAAAAGATTCTCTGTCCATCATGCCGGACCCAGATTCCAATTCCCAAACCGGTGAAATGAAAACTATTTCACGCGGAATGGTGCGGGGCATCCTTACCGGTCATCAGGCGCTGCAGAAGTTTTTCGAAGCGCTGGTCTTTCCGAATGGACTTCAAATCCGCGTCTTCCCGAATCCAGCGATAATCCTTGTATCCCATATCAACCGCGCGCGATAAAGCAGACAGGGCTTCATCCGTGCGGGCCATCAACGCGTAACTGCAGGCTAGATTATACCACACGATTGGTTCGCGGGAACACAGCCGGCTTAATGCCAGATCAACTTTCAATCCATCTTTGTAGCGGCCCGTTTTGGTGTACAAATTGCCCAGTGCTTGAAGAATCTCCACATCCTGCGGACAGCGTAAGGACAAGGATTCAAGAAAACTGAGTTCTTTCAGAACATCCGCCCGAATTTGTCGTTTATTGAGCTTCATGAAAATCCCCATATAATCATTACTATTGTGTGCAAAATCATCATGAAAGTCAAGATGCCCTGCGAATGGGGCATGGATGATGGTTCATGGAAGATGAGGAAACAAGAACATATGGCAAACAGGCACGCCGGTGGTCCATCAACCATTCTTCATCCACCATTCTGCATGAACTATTCGGTCTGTTGGGCATGGAGACGGGCATAAAACCCGCCCTGGGTCAGGAGTTCTTCGTGGGTTCCTTCCTCCGAGATAATGCCGTTATCCAGCACACAAATCCGGTGACAGCGCTGAGCCATTGATATGCGCTGTGACACAATGACAGCGGTTTTGCCGGCCAGCGCCGACGTCAATGTCTGCTGAATGCGCCGTTCGGTTTCCGCATCCAACGCCGAGGTGCAGTCGTCGAGAAGAAGCACTTCCGGCCGGGTCAACAGCGCGCGGGCCAGCGCCAGACGCTGTCTCTGGCCGCCGGAGAGGCTGGTGCCCTTTTCCCCCAGCAGGGTTTCATACTGCACCGGCAGGGTCATGACAAAATCATGAAATTCCGCCGCGCGGGCCGCCGCCATAATATCCTCCGCATGGGCATTTGAATACCCATAGCAGATATTGTCACGCACCGTTCCGCTGAGAATTTGCGCCTCCTGAGGCACCAGAGCAATGTGTCGGCGGAGGGAGGCAATCCTAATTGTTTTCAGGGGCACGCCATCAATCAGGATTTCCCCGCTGTCGGCGTCATACAAACGGGCCAGCAGGCTTAACAACGTACTCTTGCCGCTGCCGCTGGCGCCCATGATACAGAAACTGGAGCCGGCGGGAATATTGATGGACACCTCCTGTAAAACCGGCTCACTTTCGGCATCGAATTGGAACTGAAGATGATTCACGGTGAGGCCCGATCGCAAAGGTGATGGAAACTCCACAGCATTCGGAGCCTCCTTGATGCGCATGGGTTCATCCATGATATTCGTCAGGCGATTCAGAGACACCAGCAGGTTGGACATCATCACGTTGAGGGAACTCAGGCTGAGTACCGGCGCGAAAAGCGTGGCCGCCGTTCCGTAGGCAAAGAGCATCTGACCCAGCGACATGCCCCCCTGGAGTACCTGATACACTCCGTAAAGGAAAATCGCGCCGCTGGTGCCCAGGGCACTCAACAATTTCGCCAGTTGCCCGCTGGCCGCCCCCAGCCGGATTTGAAACCGGGCATCCCTGAAAAAGCAGGCCGCCAGCCGGTGAAACGTCAGGTATTCCTGCCCTTCCCGGCCATAGGCCTGGATCATTTTGATTGCATCCAGTTTCTGCGACACCAGCCCGTAAAGGCAGGCATTGGTATGGCTCATCTCCCGGTGCACCCGGCGAAGATACGGTCGGGCCACCCGATATATCAACACATAGAACGGGAGGCATACCAGCACGATCAGCGCCATGCGCCACTCGATGATAAACAACAGGATAAATCCGATCAGGATCATAAAAACCTGACTGATGGATCCGATAATAATATTCATCAGCTGTTCCTGAACAACGTTGACATCCCAAAGAATACGGGACTGAAGACGCCCCGGCGTATGAGCGGTATGGTAGGCCAGTGACAATTTCAGCACCTTTGCATGCACATCATCGCGGAGCCTGGCGGTAATGCGCTGGCCAATCATGATGCGCCGCCGCCACGCCACGCGGGTTAAAATATTGCCTGTCACCAGCGTGGCTACATATAGGAGAAATATAAGCCATAACCGCCGGTTGGCATCCGGCGGCCGGGGCGACACCTGAATCCCCCGATCAATTCTCCGGCCCATACTTTCCCGGGGCCGCGATGACGCGGATGACTTTAAGTCCCCTCTGCTGATCCGGGGCATCGTTGTATATCGTCCCCGCGGCATTGACGCGGGTGACTCCAGCGCCGGCTGAACAACCAGGATTGAATCCACCACCACCCGGCTGTAATAGGCAATCAAAAAAAACGAGCCGCACCAGTCCAGGGACATCAGCAAAGCGCACAACGCCACGGACCATTTATAGGGGCCCACATAGGTCCGCAGAAAGCGGGCAAACAGGTTCAGCTTCCCCGCCGTACGATCCCGTTCCATGTAGGGCGGACGAAAGGCATAATTACGATGATGCATATGCATGGCAAGTTGACCACTTAATCTTTTAGATCCTTATCATCTTCGATAATCCCCTTATGAACATGCTGTTCATACAGTTGGCGATACTGCCCGCCGGGAACGGTCATCAGTTCGTCGTGACTGCCGATCTCCATAATGCCGCCATCCCGCATGACTACAATGCGATGGGCATCACGGATCGTGCTCAAACGATGCGCCACAATAAACGCCGTCCGATTCCGCAGAACCCGGCGCATGGCCAGTTGAATGGCATGCTCGGACTCGCTGTCCAACGAACTGGTGGCCTCATCCATGATGAGCACCGCCGGATCGGCCAGGATGGCACGGGCAATGGTCAGCCGCTGTTTCTGGCCCACGGACAACTGCAGGCCCTCGCTTCCCAGCACGGTCTGATAACGATCTGGCAGAGTCTGGATAAAATTATGGATTTCCGCGATTTTTGCGGCCGCTTCGATTTCGGCCTGGCTCGCGTTCACCCGCGAATACTGGATATTTTCGGCCATGCTGACGTGAAACAACAGCGGTTCCTGAAGAACGATGCCAAACTGGGCCCGCAGCGACTTCAGCCGGAGGGTACGAATATCCCGGTCGTCCAGTTTCAGACTGCCGGCACTGACGTCAAAAAAGCGCAGGAGCAATAACAGGAGCGTGCTTTTTCCGCACCCCGTCGGCCCGACCAGCGCCACGGTTTCACCGGGCTGAACGTGCAGATCAAAATCCCGTACGGCCAAGCGCCCCGGTTCGTAGCCGAACGTCACGTGGTTAAAGTCAATCCGTCCCCGCGAGCGGCCGATTTCCACCGCCCCACGCTTTTCAAGAATTTCCGGCTGTTCGCTGTAAATTTCCAGGATACGCTCAATGGCAACGCGCACGTTTTGAATCTGCGGCGCCAGCTCCGAAAAACGGACGGCCGGCCCCAGCAACTGCATGGCAAAGGTCGTGAAGGCCACAACATCTCCATAGGACATATCACCGCGAATGACCATTCCACATCCCAGGAAATACAGGAGGGCCCGCCCAAGGTTCTGAATAATGACCGTGTTCTGTGAAAACGCGGTTCCGATCAGATTGGCATCCTGAAACAGGAGTACGCTGGTCTCGGACTGTTCCCGAAATACCTTTTGCTCCTGGTCTTCCTTACCGAAGGACTTGATCACCATGCTGGCCGTCAGCCGGTTCTGGACACCACCCGACAGCCGGTCAAACGACCGCCAATAGCTTTGGGACGCTTTACGGAGTTTATCGATATTAAAATGATAGTTGAGCAGGAAGGCCGCCACGATCAGTATGACGAGCAGGGACAGGCGCCAGTTTAATATCACCGTGGCGGTGATGGCAAACATGGCGCACACCAGATCCGACACAATGCCGATCGTCTGGGCAGACAGCGCTTGAGCAACCATGCCGGTATCGCCCATCAAACGATGAACCAGCATGCCCGTACTGCGCTTGCCGAAAAACCGGAGGGACATGTTCAGCATATGCCGATACAGGGCGCAGCGGAGATCAAACACAAAGCGCTGGCCGACATAGGCAATGCCCTGGGTCTGCAGGTAGCTGGACACGGCTACCAGGAGAGGAATCATTACCATGCAGATGCCCAGCGGTAAAAAGAGCGAATGCTCTCCCCGGGTAATCACACGGTCAATGAACGCCCGCATCAGGAGCGGCGGAACCATCGTCAGCACCGACAATACCGCGGTCAAAAGCAGGAGACCCAACAACCGCCAGCGGGAGGAGGCGAGGAATTGAATGACTTTTTTTAGCTGTGATGTGCGCGTGCCGATCATGGTCAGTCCAAGGGAATAACCTGCGCTAATTCACCCCAAAGAGAAAGAACCAGAAACAGGTTTTACCACAATAGACCTTGGCTTCCGCGGTAGTGCCCGGAGAAACGGTGCGTCCCTTCGGATCAAAACTGCAGTACGCCACCCGGTAGGTGGTCTGTCCCTCCGACTGAATGACATTGCGCAGGTACTGGATTTTACCGGTAAACCAGATGCTTCTCAAGCCTCGATAGGTCGCCAGCCGGGCCCGGTAACGGGCGCCGACTGCCACGCGGGCGGCATGGCGCTCTGACACGCGCAATTTCAGAATCTGCCGATCGCCGCCGAATATTTCCATCAGCACCGTATCCGGCCGCACCAGCTCTCCGACCACAAACTCGTAACGCAGGACCTGTCCGGAAATAGGCGCGCGGATTTCCCTGGCCCGGATGGCAGTTTCAGCGTGGTCAACCATCTCGCGGCGGGCCTGCAGTTCATGGCGGAGCACCATCAGCTCCTTGTCGAACACACTGATATCGGTATTCGTAAGCGACTGCACCTCGGCACGAGCCAGTTTTTCCTTCAGCTGGTCATCCTCCAGGATACTGCCCGCCACCAGACCCTTGGCCATCAGTTCCCGCGTGCGGACCAGGCGGCTGACGGCATTCTGCAGGCGAAGTTTGGCCACGATGATGTCTTCGGCCAGCCGTCGCTTGCGTTCGGTGATTTCAGCGGCGCGCCGGGAGATTTCCGCCTCGGCTTTCTGCACCTGGCTGATGGTTTCCTCAAGGATGGCCTGCGCTTCCGTGCTATCAAGCTGAACAAGCACGTCGCCTTCCTGCATGCGCATTCCCGACTGCGCGAGGATTTTGGCGACAGTGCCAATGGCCGGAGAACGGACTTCCGCATAACGCTCGGTGGTTACATAGCCACTGGCCATGATATACTGATTAACGGGAATGACAAAACCGGCGCTGATCACCAGCACCGCGCCAATCACGATCAGCAGCAGCAGGCGCCGGCGTTGCAGCCGACGTTCCTTCGAAGTCAACGGCAGGACTCCATCACGCGTCGTTCGCACATCTCCCATGGCATGATCCGTAAGCCGGCAGGTCCGTATGGCATGCTGTTCGCTCTGACCCCTCGCTCTGACGCTTCGGAACGATGGCATCGGAACGAACATGCCGTCCGGCCGCCAACTTCGGCTCCATTACGGCTTCTTCAGGTTCTTATTTTTCAGGAAATCCTTGGCGATCAGGCGAATGCCGTCGGTTTCATCGTCATAGCGCTTGGTGCAGAGATTGCAGTCGGCGCAGTTGTGCTCGTAACAATTCCGATGCACTCTTGACGGGTACATTTTCCGGAACGCCTCATAACACTGTTCGGAACAAAATACGTAGCGGTCCTGGCCGGATCCAAAGGCAATTTGCACCAGACTGAAACCTTCTTTTTCGGGATCGGCCGGGCCGTTGCACCAGCTGCACATGATTTTCAGGCGGTCCACCACCTGTTTATAACGCTGGTCAATCTCCTCCTTCGTCCAGCTGTATTCGATCCAGCTCACGGATGCCTGGGAGATTCTGGCAATAACCACATCGTTCTTCACGACAAACACGTCACCGGCGGCAATGGCGTAACAGCGCTCCCCTTCGATCGGCGTCGGTTTGTCCCGGAGGTGAATGCGCACGGGCCCTTGGCGGGGCACTTCGTAGTGATTCCAGCCACAGGTCACGCAAATCTTGGTGAATAGATGCCTGCTCAGGTATTCACCGCAACGCGGGCAGAGACCCATCTGAATAATATGCAGGCGTTTCAGCGAGTCTTCCGCCGAGTCCTGAACCTCTTTTTCCGCCTGCCGGTAGAGCTTCTTTTCCTTGAGCCCATACTCGTCTTCCAGGAGCAGAATGTTGCGTTCCAGCTCGTCCCGCTGTTGATCCGGCAAGACCGTATCTGCCAGAGGCGACGACTGATTCTCCCCATTCACGGCTTCCCGCCCCGTAAAGATTTCCTTTAACCGATGCATTGTCCAGTCCATAGTCTACTCCTCCTAACGCGGCGCTTGGTCGAAACCAACCGTTAAACTCAATAAATACCGCCTTACTGTCACCGGACGAAATGACACGCCGCGCCAGCTATTCCCCGCCGGGCGGGATTCACTGCGACGGCTGAATGCTATACCCGCATGCAAAGAGAAAATTAAAATATGTTTTTAACAACTCAGCCGACAATACTGTTCGCCGTTTCAGGGCGGCCGTCAAGTCTTTTTGAGCGTCCAGCACGTTCCGACTACGTCCTTCACCCAGCCGGAAACGCTCGTCCTCGGCTTCCAGCGCCTGTCGGGCCGAGAATACCGCCCTGGTCACCAGGCGAAAGCGTTTCTGCGCCAGCCGGAAATCGCGGTGCGCAACCTCAAGTTCCGTCCGGATGCGCAGGTCGATCTGCCGGAGCAATTCTCGCCGCTCCGACAGGCCGGCATCCAGGGCGCGGACACGGGCATGCTCCGCCCGATAACCCCAGGGCCGGCTCCAGGTCAGGCCGATCATGCCGCCCAGCCCATGATCACTCAAAAAATGCTGGGTGGCAATGAACCGGTCCGGGTCCTCCCCCTGTAAATCCACTTCCATATGCAGTGACAGATCCGACCGAAGATTGTCCATGTTGCGCGCCTTTTCCAATTCGGTGGCGCCGATTTGATCAAGGATGCGCCGGTAATCACCGCGCGCTTTCCGGGCCTGATCTTTCGAATAGGTTGGCTGGAGATCCACGGTTTCCGCCCACTGGGTAAACCCATCGGGCATCGTGGTCACTTGCAGCTTCTGATCCGATTGTCCCAGCAGTTCGGCCAGACGGGAAAGACGGTTTTCATAAACCTGCCGGGCGAATGTTTCCTCTTCCTGGCGCAAGGCCACCTCGGACCGCGCCGCAAAGAGTTGATATTCCGGCACTGTACAGAGTTTCACGAGTTCTTCGGCTTCCGTCAGGAGTTTCTGAACACGCTCCGTGGCCGACCGGGCCACGGACCATAATGCCAGCGATTCCAGAATCCCGATGTAACGGAGTTCGACATTGTGACGGATGGATTGCGTCACTTCCAAGAGACGATTGCAGGCCGCACTGTAGTTCCGTAACGCCTGTTGATCGGACAACTGCCACTGGCGAAAGCCACGATCGCGCAGGAGCGGCACGCCCATCCGCAGCCCGGCCATACTTTGCAGCAGATGATCATAGTCGCTTTGGACATCCGGGTATTCGTAACTGCCCTTCAGGTGGTTAAAATAATTCTCCTCCAGGCTGGCGCCGATATACGCGCCGGGAAGCACCGCCGTATCCACTCCGGCGCTCAACGAGCTTTGGTTATAGCCCAGGACCGAATCCGTCTGTTCCAGAGACAGCGCCAGCTGGGGATCAAAGAACCCCCGCAGTTCGTCCCGGCGCGCGAGCGCCCCATCCACCTGGTATTTCGCCAGCGCCACCTGCGGATTCTGCGCCAAGGCTTCCGCGACCAACGCCTCCAGTTCCTCGTCGGCCGCTCCCGCCAGCGCACCCGCGCAAAACGCTAGCCCCCATAATCCCATCCCAGTGATAAGATATTTCATGATCTTCATCAACCGCATGATACCACGGTTCGAGCTTGCATGAGAAAATTATTAAATCCAGCGCAATCCAGCCATTAATGTTTTGGCTTTTAGCCCGTGGAAAGATTATTGCCCATTGAAATACATTATTATACCACTCAGGACGAAAAAAGCCATGATACCCGCCGTGCAGAACAGCAGCCGGCGAGCCCGCAGAATATCACCGCGGACCAGGATGCGGACCGGATCGCCCAGCACAGGCTTGGCAGAAGGTATGCCGCCATACGTGACGGACCCACCCAGCTGTACGCCCAGGGCGCCGGCAAAGCAGCTTTCGCCCCAGGCGGCATTAGGACTCGGATGCCGCGCATGATCCCGCAGACCGATCCGGAACGCGGCCAGCGGATGCAGGCCGGCAAATATCGCGGCCAGCGGAATCAGCAACACTGACAGACGGGCGGGAATGTAATTGAGCGCATCATCAAGCCGGGCCGATACCTTACCCAGATCGCAATATCTTGCATTATGATAGCCGACCATGGAATCCAGCGTGCTCGCCGCCTTGAAAAAGGTCACCAGCACCGGTCCACCCAGCAAGGCATAAAAGACCGGCGCCACACCGCCGTCCACCGTGTTTTCCGCCACGGTTTCGACTGCCGCTCGCGCAATCTCGCGCTCCTCCAGATGCCGGGTATCCCGACCGACAATCATGGCCAAGGCCCGGCGGGCTTCCTCCAACCGGTTCGCCTCCAGCAGACGGAAGATAATCAAGGCTTCGTCGCCCAGCGAACGCCACGAAAACCATATACCGCAAAGGAAGCCACCGCCCAGGATGCTGAACCAGGGAACGGATGACCATCCGCCGCCAAACCAGGACAAACCGACGGCAATATGCCCGGCGTCAATCAGGGCCAGGATCAGCATGATCATCAGGGCCAGCCCCGCGACCGACAGCGTGGTGCCCACGCAAAGAACGACGCCGGCCGCTGGCAGATGCCGGCATCGCCGCCGCAGCCAGACTTCCAGCCTGCCAATCAGCCACCCCACTCCCCGGGCCGGATGCGGAAAACGACCGGGATCACCGATGATAAAGTCAACGACCATGCCCACCAGGGCCTGCAGACCACACAATAGAAAAAAAGAGACAACGGTCATAATCCCTGCTCGAACCAATAGCCACGGATTGACACGGATGAAACCTTGCTAGGTTCATTGCGCTGCTTCATAGTTACTCGATTATCCGTGAAAATCCAAGTTCATCTGTGGCTGAAAACATTTGTTTTTATAGTCTCATGGTGCCGTTTCAGCGGCATGAAGAACTCTGAAGACTTCCCGGATGATCTGAGCCAGACGGTTATTCTCGGCCCCTAACCGGACGGCAACACGGAAATAATGACTGTCAAGGCCCTCAAAATTAGACGCATCCCGGATAAGCAGACCCTGCTTCAGGCAGGCGGCGCGCAAATCCGCCGCTGTCGGCGCCGCGGCCCGGATCCGGCACAACAGGAAATTGGCCGCGCCGGAACAAACGGATAACCCGGGAATGGCTGTCAACAAGGATTCCAACGCGGATTTTTCATGGGCGAGAGTGTCCCGGACCCGCGCATCGTACTCGGCACAATTCAGCAGGGCGAGTCCCACGGCCAGCGCCGGGACGCTGGCTGTCCACGGTTCCTTGGCATCCAGCAATGCTGCTATCAAATCGCGATGGCCAAGACAATAGCCCAGTCGAACGCCGGGCAACGCGTAAAATTTTGTCGGACTGCGCAGTACCAGCAGATTGGGCGGCAGGCCCACATCCAGACATGAGGCGCCGGGCCCGATAAACTCCACGTAAGCTTCATCCACGACCACGGTTACCTGCGGACAACGGGAGCACATAGCGTGAATGGCGCCGGGCGCGAGCATATGGCCCGTGGGATTATTGGGGTTGCAGAGAAAAACCAGGTCGTTCGGCCGCACCATGTCCGACAGGCCGGCCAGGTCGCGTGTAAAGCTCTGTTCCCATATGGTCGGTAAAGACACCCAGGAACATGCCGCCAGCCGCGCGGCATCAGCATAATCCCCATAGACGGGAACAAAACCCAGCACGCGACCGGGCCGCAGGGCGCGGGGAATCAGGTAAATAAATTCCGTGGCCCCGCTGCCGACGAGCACATTTTCCGGATTCAGTCCCAGGCGCGCGGCCAGGGCCTGGCAAAGGGCATACCCTTCGATTTGAGGATAATGTCCCAGGTCCGCCGCCGCTTCATGATAGGCACACAGGGCGGCTTCCGGCGCCGGAAACGGCGCAATACTGGCCGACACATCCAGAACCGGCCAACCCAGCGTTTTGGCCTCCGTGGTTCCTGTTCCTCCATGACCGGTAAACATAATTAAATTCTTAACGCGGCATGGCCGCGTTAAGTCCAGAGCCGCTCGGGATAAACGCCCGCGGTAATCTGCTTCCGAATGCCGGCGCTGACAAATGTTTTGTCTTCCTTGTAGGTGACGCCAAACCATGGTTCCGGCGTTTGCAGAACGGTCATCGTGACCCGGCGCTCCTGAATCAGCGTGTTGACGATGGCCGGGAGCAGAAACTCCGCCTTGGGCTTGGACATCGCCCCTTGCAGGAACAGCGGAAATTGTTCTTCCAACCACGTGAACATTGTGGGTGTAAATCCGAACATGTTCATGGACGCGATTTCATCACCCCGGCAATCCACCCACTGGCCGGTTTCATTCTCAAAACGGGAGCCCGTGGCGGTTTTTTCGATCTTGAACCGCTCCGCAACGCTGATCAGATTCCGGGCCGCATCGGTTTCACAAATGCCGCGAGTGACCGTGCCGTGATCCGACAGCGTGTTCACCAGTTTGAACCCCACCATGGCATAGGCATTACCATCCGGCGCTGTGTTCCGCAGATAATCGGCCAGAACGGCGTAGGATCGTTGTCCGTAAAAATCATCCGCATTGATGACGGCAAACGGTTCCTGAACCATGGCCCGGCTCTGGAGAACAGCGTGACCGGTGCCCCATGGCTTTTGGCGGTCCGCCGGCACGGTAAAGCCGGAGGGCAGAGCGGTTAATTCCTGGAACACGTACTCGACCTGCACATGATCAACGAAATGGGAACCGATCACGGCTTTAAAATCCTGCTCAATATCATGCCGGATAATAAACACTACCTTGCCAAATCCGGCGCGAATGGCATCAAACACGGAATAATCGAGCATAATCTCGCCTGACGGCCCCACCGGATCAATCTGCTTCAAACCACCATAACGACTGCCTACACCCGCGGCCATAACAACTAATGTTGGTTTCATTAATGACCAATCCTTTCTTTCTTCAGGTATTGCGTTTAATGAAATATGCCTTTTTTTTTCCATTTTGTCAAAATTCGTTCAGAATATTTTTGACACAACCGAAAGAATACAGAATGATGTCGGCAGACATCAGGCCGTTGCGTTTCAACCCTGGCCTGTGCAGGGCAGGCATGCCACATTGTTACGGAGCAGATATAACCGGAAAACTCGATGGTGACGGGGCCGGCTTGGGCCGAACATTTTATGCAACAACTGAAAGTGATCCATTATTATGATCAAACTGGACAAACCCCTGGCAGTCTTTGATATCGAATCGACAGGAACGAATCCACGCCTGGACCGGATCATTGATCTGGCCATTATCAAGCTGCATCCCGACGGAAAACGCGAAACGTTCACGTTCCGGTTTCACCCGGAAAGACCTATCCCGCCGGAAACAACGGCTATTCATCACATCACCGACGCTGATGTCGCAAACTGCCCCCGGTTTCAGGAGCAAGCAACCCAAATCATGGAGATCCTTAACGGGTGCGACCTGGCCGGCTTCGGCGTCACCCGCTTCGATATTCCCCTCCTGGCCGAGGAATTCACCCGGGCCGGCTTCACGTTTAATTTAGACGGCTTTCACGTTCTGGACGCCCAGCGAATCTATCACAAAAAGGAACCCCGCAACCTGACCGCCGCTGTCGCCTTCTACTGCGACAAGCCGCATACTGGCGCGCACGGCGCCGAAGCTGATGCCTTGGCCACACTGGATGTCCTCGACGGACAGTTCCATAAGTACCCGGACCTGCCGCAAACGATGGACGAGTTGAACACCTATTGTAATCCACCGCGCAATCCCGCCTGGGCCGACCGGGCCGGCAGGCTCAAATGGGTCAACGGCGAACTGGTAATAAATTTCGGCGCGCAGTATATCGGCCAGAAACTGCGCGACCTGGCGCAGAATAACGCCAAGTTTCTGAAATGGATCCTGAAAAGCGATTTTCCCAGCGATACCAAAAAGATTGTCGCCGACGCGCTGGAAGGCCGTTTCCCGCCTGCGCCCGAACGCTACGGCGTGGCAGGCCCGCCTGCGCCGGCGGCAACGAAGAGCGAGCATACCAAATCGCACGCGGTGTAATGGCCTGTTGACTTCAACATCTTGTCGTAGCCATGGATGAACTTGGCGCAGCCCTTGGCTGCCACGTCAGCGCCTTTGGCGCCAAGTGGCCACTTGCATAGCGACATGACAACCCAATATGACGTGAGGTATATGTGGAGTGCGCAAGCCAGCTTGTCCGCCGAAGCTTGCGGTTTTTTTCCGCGAAGCGATGGCTTCGCGGGACAAAGCGGGAGCATGGCTCCCGCACTCCAAAGATGCTTTGCATCATTTAGTGGTGGCTATGCTGCTCAAAGATAATCCGTGGCTACATTGACAATCAACGATAAATCATGAACATTACCGGCATATTGCAGGTGGCATGGTCCATCCTGAAAATCGGGCTGGCAGTTTATATCGGGCTTTGCCTGCTGATGTTTATCTTTCAGTCGCGTTACGTCTATTTTCCCTCCCGCGCCATTGCGGCAACACCGGCGGCATTACCCCTGCCCTTTGAAGACGTGCGCTTCGTCACCAGCGACGGCCAGCGGATCGCCGCCTGGTTCGTGCCGGCAAACCCCGCACGCGGCACCATCCTGATTTGCCACGGCAACGGCGGCAATATCGGCGACCGGCTCCACGCCATTCAGCTATTTCACGAATTGGGATTGAATGTCTTTATTTTCGATTATCGCGGCTACGGCAACAGTGCCGGCTCGCCTTCGGAAAAGGGTACCTACGCGGACGCCCTGGGCGCCTGGAATTTTCTGACGCAGGAACGGCGCCTGCCGCCGGACCGGATTATTATCATGGGCCGGTCGCTGGGCGGCGCCGTGGCCGCCTGGCTGGCTGACCGGCAACAACCGGCCGGGCTTATCCTGGAAGCATCCTTCACCTCGCTGTCCGCTATCGGCGCCACCATCTACCCGTATTTGCCGGTACGGCTGCTCTGCCGCTACCGCTATCCGACCCTGAAGCATATGCGCAATGTCCGCTGTCCGGTGCTGGTGGCGCACAGCGGGGACGACGAGATGATTCCCTTTGCCCACGGTCAAAAACTTTTTCAGGCGGCGGCCGCGCCGAAAGTATTTGCCCGACTATCAGGGGGACATAACGACGGCGAAGGCTTCACCGAGGCGTCCTATCGCCGCATATTGGATGAATTTTTGACTCGCTGTCTGAGTGCCAGAAATCCGTAGATATCGTGTAATGATTGAAAGAAATCTGTCACGGTGAACCGCATCAACCCGTCCACGCGTGCTTTTCAGCAGTGTTGTGCGTGATGGATATTGTTCAAGTTCTCGCAATGGTCATTGTTACAGAGAGGAGGAGGAAAACAGATGCAACATAAAAAATATATTCAATGGTTGTACAGCGAATTACCGGAGTGGGTGAAGCGGCAGATTATTTCCGCGGAGACGTCTCGAAAATTACGTGACTATTATGGAGCCGTCGATCAGCCGAAATCCCGCAACATTGCCTTAATCGTATGTGGAATCCTGGGGTCCGCTCTCATCGGGGCTGGAGTTATCCTGCTATTTGCCCATAACTGGGATGCCTTGAACCGTCCGCTTCGTGCGGTATTGTCGTTCACGCCGCTTGTGACGGCTCAAGCGTTGGCCGGATGGGTGCTCTGGAAAAAAACGGTCTCCACGACCTGGCGGGAAGGAAGCGGGGTCTTTCTCATGCTGGCGGTATCAGCGGCTATTGCGCTTATTGCGCAGACCTATCAGATTCCGGGCGATCTTGGCAATTTTCTGTTGACCTGGATGCTATTGAGTTTCCCGATCGTGTATATCATGCGCTCGACAACGGTTGCACTTCTTTACCTCGCAGGGATTACCGCCTGGGCAGGTTACGCGGAATCTATGTCCGGGCAGGCGTTACTCTTCTGGTCGTTGGCCGCCTTGATGGTCCCCTGCGTGTGGATGGAAATCCGGCGCGATCGATATACCATGCGATCCGTTTTGCTGAGGTGGGGATTCGCGCTTTGTCTGACCATCGCCCTTGGTATTGTCCTTGAAAAAATCATTCCTGGTCTATGGATCATCATTTACAGTGGATTGTTTGCTGTCATGTATCTGGTCGGTCAGTTATGGTTCAGGGATATTCCCAAGGTCTGGCAAAAACCGTTATTCCTTGTCGGATCGATCGGCATTGCCTGCCATTCTTTTCTGCTGACATATCGCTGGCCCTGGCATGAAATCGGTTGGCATTACTATCGCACAGCATCTCATCACCATGAACTGCCGGCGATTATCGATTATGTGCTGGCGGCAGGGCTTCCCATCGCGGCGATAAGCCTGCTTATGTACGCCCGGCGGCGCGTATCCGATAATCTCCTCTGGCTGTTTGGTGTGGCGCCATTGATCGCGGTTATAGGATATTCCGTGGCCGCCTGGGATCAAACGGCAATTATGCCCATGCTTTTGTTCAACGGCTATGTGTTCGTTCTGGGGTTAGGCGTTATGATTAGCGCCCTCCGACAGGGCCGGGCCGGCAAATTGAATGCCGGCTTGCTGTTGCTGGCAGCGGTAATTCTAGCGCGGTTTTTTGACAGCGACTTGAACTTTTTAATCCGCGGCCTTGCCTTTATTGGGGTGGGCCTTGGTTTCCTCATAGCCAATCTTGTTTTGGCTCGGCAGAGTAAAGGAGGTGCCGTATGACTCGACGCAGATGGATATATGGTTTCTTTGCGCTTATGGTGCTGGCGCAGGTCGGCGTGGTGGCAGCAATGATCATCACCCATGAACAGACGCTCAAAACCGGTGTTCCCTTTCGGTTTCGAATTGCGCTATACGATCCGGCGGATCCGTTTCGTGGGCGCTATGTGGCGGTGCGCGTTGAATCCAACACCGTTCCCTTGCCCGATGGTATGAGCTTTGGACGCAATGATAAGGTGTGGGTTGTTATTCGGCAGGGTGATAACGGATTCGCTCAGTTGAACCATATCACGCGGGAGCGGCCCAAAACGGAATCCTATATCACGGCACGTGTAAGGCGGGTGAACAAAAATACAGTTCACCTGAATCTGCCCTTTGATCGGTATTATATGAATGAAAAAGATGCGCCGGCCATCGAGGCGTTTTTCCGGGATCAACGCGCTCGGATCAGCGCCGAAGCACAAAAACACCTTGGGAAGGACAAGGATTGGCAGGCTAGAGATCAATTCATTCGCGAACGGTTTAATCAGCTTCTACAGAATCCTTATGTTATGGTTCGAGTCCGCTCCGGCAATGCCGTCCTGGAAGCAATGTATGTGGGCAATAAACCGATCCGTGAATTTGTCCGGGAGCAGATATCGTCCGCGTCTCAACCGCCTTATCATCGGTAAGCAACGGTTCCCAAGTTCTAAATGAAACCTGATTCTGTTAAAATGCAGCTTGCGCTAATCATCGTTGCATTCATTCCATTTGGCATAGTGATTTCTGATATAGCGCCAAAGGCTGATAATCAAGACACGATCGGCCAAGGAGACTATGTTATACTGCTGCATGGGATGGGCAGAACAAAATGGTCGATGCGGAAGGTGGAAAAGCAGCTTTCACTGAGGGGATTCAGGGTTGTTAATGTTGCTTACCCATCTACAAAAGAGCCGATTGAAACGTTAGCGAACAAATGTCTGAAAGGAATTGATCCGTGGACCTTTATCCGCTGTCCAAGCGAGCGATGTCCATGCGCCGGGTTGCCATAACGCTGGCTATCACCTTCGGCATTTTCATCATCACCTCGGTCCTGCTGGTTGTACTGCCGGTTCGAGCGACGGGTCCGGTCGGTAATCTCCGGGTCGTTTTATCATGCATGGCGTTGGCTTTCGGCACGGCCTGGGGGGTCCTATCCCTCCTGGCCATTGCGCGGGCGATACTGTACCTGGCGCGGCTCCGCCGGCACACGGCGGCGATGAAAGATATCCTGGCAGGCATCGCCGTCTGTTTCCTGGGATGCTTCCCCATTGTACTGGTCTTGATCGGTGGTATCATGATGCGCATGCCGGATATGCATAGAGCTGAGCCGATGTTGCCGCTGACGGCCGACCAGCGCCTGCTCGGCGAGACGCTGAAAGCGGATGTTTATACGCTGGCTGGAACAATCGGCGAGCGCAATGTCATTTCCCGATACAACGCGCTCTGTGCGGCGGCCGACTATATCGAAGGCTCGTTGTCTAAAGCGGGTTACCAGGTCCGGCGCCAAGGTTATGAAGTGGACTGGCTGAAAGGCCGCCCCTGTTACAATCTGGAAGTCGAACTCCGTGGAACCCTCCATCCCGATGATATTGTTCTGATCGGCGCTCATTATGACTCGGTGGAGCAAGTCCCCGGCGCCAATGACAACGCCAGCGGCGTGGCCGCAATGCTGGCGCTGGCGCGCGCGTTGGCCGGCTCCCAACCTGAGCGGACGCTCCGTTTCGTGGCCTTTGTCAATGAAGAGCCGCCGTTTTTCTGGACCCATAACATGGGGAGCCTGGTATATGCCCGGCAATGCCGGGCGCGCAATGAACAGATCATCGCCATGCTCAGCCTGGAAACGCTGGGATATTATTCCGATGAAAAAGAAAGCCAGCACTATCCGCTTCGACTCTTCAGCCTGTTTTACCCGACTACCGGCAATTTTGTGGCATTCATCGGTAACATCCGTTCGCGCTCATTAGTTCGAACCGTGGTGAGAAGCTTTCGCCAGACGGCTTTGTGTCCCTCGGAAGCCGCGGCCCTGCCGGCATGGATCACGGGCATCAGCTGGTCAGACCACTGGGCATTCTGGCGGGAGGGCTATCCGGCCGTCATGGTGACGGATACGGCGCTGTTCCGGTACCGCTGGTATCACACGCCGGACGACACCCCGGAGAAACTTAACTATGACCGGTTCACACTGGTGGTCGCAGGATTGAAAAACGTCGTGGCCAACCTTGCCGGCGCTAACATTGGGCAATCAAACACTAACCACTAAGACTCGGACCTAATATATGATTTATTGAATGAACAAGGATATACAAGAAAGCAATCCGTACTCTGGAGAGTTTATTCTGGAGCAACTCCAAAGGTTCGGTTCGGATGTGAACCGGAAGCACGAGGTTTCCTTCTGGCTGTACTTCCCCAATGAGGACTCGGCGCAACGGGCGAGTCGTCGTGCAGCATCCACCGGGCTTAAGCCCGAGGTCTCGCCGCCCCTGAAGGATTCCGACGATTCCCTGTGGCTTTGCCTCCTTTATTGCCCCCACGTTCCCGACGAAGGCCTCCTCGACGGCATTAGCCAGTTCTGCATGGACCTGGCATCCGAGTTCGACGGAAAGTACGATGGCTGGGAGGCAAGTCTTGAACTAGAAGATGGAGAAAAGCCAACAATGCCTTCGAACGTGACTGCGCATACCTCGCGCGGCGCGGCATCCGAAGCGGTTCAAGGCTGACGTTCTCTCTTCCATTAAAAACACAGAAGATCGGGATCACGTCTGGACATTACAAATAGCTTTTGATGCGGCAAAGAGGCAAACGAAGGGACTTGTGTTTCCTCATCCGCTGTCTCAGCGCCGGAAACCCTTAATCTAAATTGACACTATCCATTAAATATAATAAGGAGGGCAAGAAATGCTAAGCAAGAATCCAACCAAAGAATCATTTGTCGTATTTTGCCGATTGCTTTATGAAAAAGATTTGGTGTGTGGTGTTGGCGGCAATGTATCCGTCAGATTAGACGACAATATCATGACAACGCCATCGGGATTGTCTTTAAGAGATATGACAGTTGACGATATTGTTCTTGTCACGCCCGATGCTGGCGTGCTGGGGGGGAATGGTAATCCCACTAAAGAATTTCTGATGCACTCGCGTATCCTGGAAGCCAGAGCAGATGTGAATGTTGTCTGCCATATACATGGAAGCTATTTGATCGCCGCATCCACTAAAATGACTCCCGGCGACAGCAGTTTGCCTCCGGTAACCCCTGGTTTTTGTTACTTTGCGTATCCGCTGGCAATGTTGCCGTTTTATGTTCCCGGCACAGCCGAGCTGGCAGATGCTGTTGCCCGGCATTTCGTCAACACCAAGACGCTGGCACTCCTACTGCAAAACCATGGACTGATTGCCGTGGGCAGCGATATGCAACACGCGTTCAACATAGCCGAGGAGATTAATGAAGCTGCCGAAGTTTTTGTCCTTGCCGACGGCGGAAGCAGTATTATTGCCGATAAGGATATCGAGCGCATTTTCTAGTATGTTGTGCTGAACGAATGGATTGTATCTAACCAGGCGCCGCGCTGGACGGCTGCGTCTTGCTTCGCTGGACTCCAGGCTACGCCGTAGCGCTTCGCACAGGTAAGTCGCCGTGGTCGGCTCGCCATCTTGACGCGGCATAGCCTGGTAACACCGGCCCCCCCGTGTCATCCGCCTACGCAAGGCTTCGGCACGACAAGAGCCACGGAGTATTCTAACAAAGGCGAATAAAAGATTGGACACGATGATCCTTTCGGATAGGCTCTAAAAAAGCGAACGTGCCATCGCCCGTTGCCTTAAGTTTATCCTATTAATACTGTTGGGGATTTGAAAGGAGTGAAGCGATATGGAAACAGAACTTCTTAAGCAACTCCTGACGGATCCCGCACGTTTGCCCTTCATCTTCCTCCTCGCAGTTGCGATCATCTTTGTCATCCAGATTATAAACGTGGCTGCCGCGGCGTTAGCAAAGCACCTTTCCGTTAAGGTGAAACAGAAGAGAGGCGTGCTGGCCATCTGTAAAGGCATCGCGCAAGCCATCGTAATCGCGCTCATTATCTATGTTGCCAATGCAACGTACTGGACGCACGCGATTAGAAACCTGTTGCCAGCGCCAACGGAGAAACCCATCAGCACATGCACAGCCACAGTTGAGCTAGTGGTTCAGGGAGGCGACACCACCAGCCGCCACTTTATTAGCCGTGGTGGCTACTTGGTGTTTGGCGCCGGAGATCAAGCCCTTCTTGTTGTCGCCGCGTCAGACTCATGGGGTCGACCCGCGGGGACAAACGAGTATCTATATCGCGGCATTCTCAATTTGGACGCGACGCACGCCGCCGTTGGAAAGCCTGTCAACATGCTCGAACGGGCCGAATATGTTCAAGTAATGTTCCGTAAGATGCCCAACGACGCTACGCTCGTTCGTGGTCGAGCTGTGTGCGTCATCAACAGTGAATTTCGCTTTGAACTCGAGTTCCCAAAACAGAAAGCACAGGAAGGCAAAATCTTTCTACGCGATCTGAGTTCGGTGAAGGAACTGTTGAAATGAATCCCCAACCAGACAAATCCAGCGTACGCGGAATACCGCGCCGCTGATTTGCGACGTTCGGCGGCAAGAGAGTACCCACTGCCAATTACATGACTATGAATAAACCACTGTTTAAATCATTCGATCAGATGGCTGACGCAACGGCCGCGGTTCTGGCGCAAGCCGCCGCAGGTTCCGCATTCCGCGTGTTTCGCAACAAACAATTTCAGCGATTGGCAGACTTTGAGCAGTTGAGTCAGGCTGAGCAGGACAGGGTCTTCAATGAACTGGTTCTTGCGTCTGTTGTCCTGATCATGCTTGTGCTCGAGGCACCCGATCTCCGGGCTGCCGGGGAGTTCCGCGACTATCTCGCGGATCTGAACAAAAGAATCCCCAAGGCATACGTGGACTACTTGAGGACCTTGACTGTCGAGACCAAGCATCTTCAGGACTGGGAAAAGCTCATCGCCATGCGCTACGAGGAATATGCCAGGGGCAGGCATGACGTACGCGCGGCTGCGATGCAGATTAAGTCATCAGAGAAAGACCTGGATTTAGATGATCTCTCGAAGATACAAATGGTTGTGCCGGTCCAAGCCGTTGCCATTGGATGTCACCACCATATCTGTCGCGGCAACACTGAGGGACAGGATGAGCTGTTCAAACTGATGCTGAGATCACTGTCCAGATTCTATGTCGAACTCAGAGTCCGGCTCGAAGGCGGTAGGATCACTCCTCTAACGCGAGCGCGAGTGGCATTGAAGCGAATACTTCGCCGCATGGGTACAAGAAAACGAAGTGAAACAGTAGTACCTTAACCGTTGGGAACCGCGATGAAAAACAAGTTGATTTTTTATCATGCGTGTAATTCGTTGATTACATGAATGATATAGCCAAAGATAAAACCGTTGATTTGCGCGATAGCGATACAAGCGTGTAGCGAATTCGGTTGCCGTCGGCCTGCCCGCCATAGCCTTAGCGACGGCGGGAGCCGGATTCGATCACACTGCCGGGGAAGAAGCATAATTGGGTTGCGGGCACAGCTCGCATTGGCAAGAGAGCAATCGAACAACCTAAAGCGCTTATGAGTAAAGTTCTAAATCAATCTCCCGCCGCTGATTGTCTGTGACCCTGATTTTCTGCAATGCACATGGTCACACCTTCTAAGGTGTGACTATGTGCTCACGGGTAACTGACTGCATACTCAACGCTCATTCCTGCCCAGCAAGCCGTAACAGCACTTTGGTAAGACTGTGTCTTGAAGTAGTGCAACGGTATTTCCTGCCATCAAACATCACGAAGCCGCGGCTCACCAGCTTGCGTAGATGACGTCTCAAAGCGGCTTGGGACATCCCTGTCTCGGCCCGTAGATGCCTGCCGTCCAGCGGTTCATTCTGAAGCGCACGGATGATGTCGATCCGTCGAGGATGTGTGAATGCAGTTGCCTGCCGAAAGATCACCTCAACGGAATCCTTCTTACTGGCAAACGTCTCTCGAAGTGCCTGCAGCAAGAGCACAGCTCCGATCACAGACTCATCCGCGCAAGGCCGATAGTACACACACTTGCCTTGTCTTCGCGCCGCCAACAGGCCACGCGCGTTCAGTGCCCGCAGGTACTTGGTGGCTGCTGCGGGAGTGACACAAAGGCGCCGGGCTACTTCAGAGACCGACTGATCCGGGCTGAGGATTAACTCTCGAAGCATCTCGAGCCGAGGCCTGTTTGCCAGTACTCGGCACGTTCGCCACAGAGAAGGCCGTAGTGCTTTCTTGGATGTGTGCGGCATGGTCACACCTTAGAAGGTGTGACACTCTCTGTCAAATGCCGATCGATCTTGATATCCTCTTCATACTGCTCAGCACCAATGCGCAGGAAGATTTAGGTCAAACCAAAAGATAAAGCTTGGGGGCCCAAGGTTTTCACCCATTAGAGGCATCCATCCAACTTTGGCATGCAACTTCGGCATCGCTCTCCGAGTATTTTCCTGATATAAATAACCCCAGTCCGTGGCTTATGTATGCAGAAAGAAATCCGTCTATATTGATCAATATAGCGGAAAACATTCTGCCTATTACACTGTTGGGCTTTGTCGCGTGCTACTCTGCGAAGTAAAGCCTTCGCTACGAAGCACGAGTCCGAATATGTTTTTCAACACTCACGGAATGATGCCGATTCCCGCCAAACTCGCCATTGCCCGCCAATTCATTTCCGTTCCAGGCGCAGATTCTGAACCTGGACCACACCGGTGAAGCGGCCGCGAACCCGGAACTCCACGGCATGAGCCCGGGCCGGCATGCTGACTGTCTGCTTGACCAGGGACCAGCCGTCCGCCCGATCCAGGGTGGGTTCCTTAACCACAAACTGATGGATGGTTTCAAACGTGGCGGCGGCGTCAGCACCCGGTGGCCGCGCCGTTTTCACTGACGGGAGTTCCACCCGTTTTACCAGGGGCATTACCACGGCAATACTGCCCGTAAAATCCGGACTTTTTTTCACCAGCGCCTGCAAGGTCAGACGCATGCCGGGGGACACATGAATGGGCGCCGATGAAATCCACATGGCTTTCTGCGGATCTTTGGAGCGCAGAACAAAACCCTGTTGGCCGTCATCGAGGCTCGTCCACAATGCCTGCTGGCGATACTGGTTACCCAGATGCACATCCCACTGCGGGATGACATTACCGGAGGTCACGGGCTGATCGGGAAAAGACAACAGGTTAACGGCCGGCGCTGTATCCACGGCACGAATGGCCATCCGGCCGCTCCCGGCAATATCAATCTCCGCATGCATCTGCCGCATCCAGACCCAGCCCCCCAGCCCGGCCATCACGACCAGCACCACCGCCAGGCCGGTTACCAGCCTTTGCCACCATTTGACCCGACGACGGAGCGTGTCCAGGTGCTGAACCGGAATGACATTGCGAACCGCCTGATCGGCATTTTCAGGCGGATTAAACGGAATCATCTCGCGCAAAGGCGGACGATCCCGGCGCGGGTCATCATCCAGAAACGGGCTGGTGGTCAAAGGAATGCCGGCTGCGCGGAGCGTGTCACGATAGGCATCCAGATCAAAGGGAATCCGGCGCCAGAATACCGACCTGGATTCCGCGTCGTAAATACAATAAGACGCGCGCGGATCCCAGTCACGGGGCTGGCCCACAGACCCGACATTCACCAAGAACCGTTTGCCCTCCTCCAGCGTGAAATCTTCCGGCTCAATCATGCGCGGGGTCCCGCTCCGTCCGATCACGGTGATACAGGGGCGATGCGTGTGTCCGATAAACAACAACGGATCATCCACGGCGCCCCAGCCCGGTAGCGCCTCTTCCGGCTCCAACACGTAGCGAAAACACGCAGGGGCACCGAATTCTCCGTGCGCGCAACGAAATCCCGGACCAGCCAGTGTCAGGGGTATTTTCGACAGAAACCGGATCGCGGGTTGACCCAACTGATCGGCTGTCCACTGGATCATATCCCGGGCACAGTCGTTAAAACAGGTAGCATCCAATTTGCCACACAACGCCGCATCATGATTACCCAAGACAAAATAATCCACTGTCGCGTAGAGGGATTCCAGCACTTGGCACGGACTGGGCCCGTATCCGATGAGATCCCCCAGGCAAATCACATGATCAACCGCCATACTGCGAATATCCAGCCATACCGCTTTCCAGGCCTGATGATTCGCATGAATATCTGAAACAATGGCGTATCTCATGGGGCTTTGTCTCGACGTTTTTTTTAGACTCCGCCGGGAAAGGGAATTCCCCCGGCGGTGAACAGTGACTTATATCATGGCATTATTTATATATGATGGGTGTGGTTTTGGTCGTTGCTTGTTTGTGGGCGTTACCGGGCTAGCTATTCCATGGCTTGGCGCAATGCTTGCCCGTCTCAGGCAAGTCCCAGGTCCGAACGTATCCCCGGGCTGGGCATGGATGCTTAAGCGTGACCCTGCTAATCTTGCATCAAGCAATAGTGCGCTCATATTTATCCGTAGCCGAGATATGCAATATCTCGCCGAAATATACGGTGTGGTAGTCGGTGCCATTATAGTTGGATTCAATGGTATCATCCAGGAACTGCGCCGAATCAAATACACTCCAATAGATTTTGCGACACTCGATTATCAGCTCGGCTTCATCATAGCCCGGGGCTTCGACGGTTTCCGATGCGATCGGGGTCAGACCTGTCGTCTTTACTTTGTCAATATCCCGCCCCGACTTGGTGCCGCACAGGGTCAGAGCGCTCTTGTATTCGGGTGGGAACGCGCACAGAGTGAAGGTAGCGTGCTGTTCGGTAAACTCATGGGTGAAGCGGCTGGGGCGCACTACTATCTGCGCAAACGGCTTAGCCCACATTACGCCCAAGCTTCCCCAGGCCACGGTCATGGAGTTATACTTACCCGGCGCATTCATTCCGGCGGTAAGCAGAAACCA
Source organism: uncultured Verrucomicrobiota bacterium (assembly GCA_964418925.1). Taxonomy (GTDB): domain Bacteria; phylum Verrucomicrobiota; class Kiritimatiellia; order JAAZAB01; family JAAZAB01; genus CAYQNY01. The sequence continues at coordinate 10,400 of CAYQNY010000001.1, read as the reverse complement.
CTGCTCAGCCCAAAGGGGCACTATGTTAATGCATAAATCGGCTGGATCAATCGCATGTCTTTTCAAGATGGCCTCCTCTCCTTATCTGCCCGATAAACTAGCATAGTTCCCCGGTCTAATCCATGGTCTTCTTCCAATGCATCCTACCTTACCGCTGTGTGACTCAATCCTTGCACTCTCCTGGCTCACCGTCTAGCATTCCTTCATTCGAACACAACCTGAATCAAGGACATAGACCATGAATAGCAAACTAATCAGCGAGTTCAAGCACCCCGGCAGTGAGTACCGCGGGGCGCCCTTCTGGGCGTGGAACGGCAAGCTGGAACCGGAAGAACTGCGGCGCCAGATCCGCGTGATGCACCGCATGGGCCTGGGTGGTTTCTTTATGCACAGCCGGGTAGGACTGGCTACCGCCTACATGTCGAACGAGTGGATGGACTGCGTCAAGGCATGCGTCGACGAGGCCAGGAAACTCAATATGAGGGCCTGGCTCTACGATGAGGATCGTTGGCCTTCCGGCGCAGCCGGCGGCCTGGTAACCAGGAACCCCAAGTACCGGTCCCGTTCCCTGATCATGCGCCGCCACCGCACACCCCGCTCATTCAAATGGGACCCAGACACCTTAATCGCCTTCACCGCAGACATCCAGGGAGGCAATGCGACAGAGGTTAAGCGAATCCCTCAGGGGCAAAGGCCTGCCAGGCTGTCGCCAGGCCAGACCATCCTCTCCTGCCATGTTCAACTGGCCCAATGCTCTTCCTGGTACAATGGCTATACCTATCTGGACACGATGAACCATGCAGCGGTACGGAAATTCATAGCAGTCACGCATAAGGCATACCGCCGGGAGATCAAGGAAGCTTTCGGCAAGAGCGTGCCCGGCATCTTCACGGACGAGCCCAACTATGGATGCCACCACGGATCCTTTGTTGAAAAAGAAAGAGTCATGTGGTCGGGAGCAGGCACGCAGGACGTTAACATTCCCTGGACTGACAAGCTGCCGGCCATATTCAAGCAGCGTTACGGATATGACATCCTGCCCCATATTGTCGAAGTGTTCCTGAATGTGGACGGGCAGAAGATGACCCCGGCGCGCTTGCATTACCACGACTGCACTACCTTCCTCTTTGTCGATGCCTTTGGACGGCAGATCGGCGAATGGTGCGCCCAGAACAAGATGGAATTTACCGGACACGTTCTCGCCGAGGCCACACTCTCCAGCCAGACACAGATGGTGGGAAGCTGTATGCGGTTTTATGAACACATGCAAGCCCCGGGAATGGACCTGCTCACCGAGCATAACCGGGAATACGACACCGCCAAGCAAGTCAGCTCCGCCGCCCGCCAATTCGGTCGCCGCTGGCGGCTGACTGAAACCTACGGTTGTACCGGATGGGACTTCAACTTCGCCGGCCACAAGGCCCTGGGCGACTGGCAGACCGCCCTGGGCATCAATCTGCGCGCCCAACACCTCGCCTGGTATACCATGCAGGGCGAAGCCAAGCGTGACTACCCTGCCGGGATATTCTATCAATCACCCTGGTGGGAAGCCTATCCCAAGGTTGAAGACTATTTCGCCCGAATCCACGTATTGATGAGCAGGGGGCAGGAGATCCGGGATATACTGGTCATCCATCCCCTGGAGAGCGAGTGGAGCGCCTTCCACCTGGGCAACAGCCAAGAAGTACTCGCGATCAACAACTCTTTCTGGCGCACACGTGACGCTCTCCTGGCCGCCAATCTCGACTTCGACTACGGTGATGAAGATATCCTTGCACGTCACGCCAGGATCAAGACCAGTGGGGCGACGCCGATTTGCGTGGTCGGCAAGGCGGAATATAAAGCGGTGCTGGTCCCGGCAATGCGCACAATGCGGCAATCAACCCTCGCTCTGCTCAGACGATTCCACCAGGCCGGCGGAACGGTAGTATTCGCCGGTGAGGTGGCCGATCACGTTGATGCCTTGCCTTCCGAGGCTGTGGGGAACCTGGCGGCACAGTGCATCACGACGACCTTGCCACGTCTGGCCAAGGCCCTGGAGCCATCATCCCGGCGCGTCTCCATCACCGACGGGAACGGGCGGCAGATAAAACCAGCTCTCTATTGTCTCCGGGAGGATACCGACGCCTATTACCTCTTCATCTGCAACACCGGACACAACAACTTCGGTAAACGGAACGTTGATCCCATGGTCAGGGACCGTCAACTGGTCTTCCCGGAGGTCCATATCGGGGTGTTCGTACCGGGCTCCGGTAATATCCAGGAATTTGTGCCTGACACGGGCGAGATACTGGCGGCCAATGGGAAACGAACCGGGACCGGTTGGCAGATTCAATCCAGCCTGGACACTATTGGCAGCCGGTTATTCGTGCTTAACAAGAAAAAAAGCAGAGCCAGCTACCCCAGGAGAAAGAAGCTAAAACAGGTAAGGACACAGTCACTAGCAACAGCGCAGTGGGACTTCCGCCTGTCTGAGCAAAATTGCCTGGTCTTGGATCGACCGCGCTACAGGATTGGCGCCAATGGCTGGCAGAAGGCCGATGAGATTCTGCGTGTGGATACCCTGGTAAGAAAATCGCTCGGGATCCCCCCGCGCGGCGGGGCAATGGTACAGCCATGGGCCAGGCCCAAGCCGAAGCAAGTCAGCTCTACCATAGTTGCCCTGCAGTATACTTTCGACGTGGCCGATCTGCCGACCGGGCCGCTACAACTCGCGCTCGAAGAACCCGCAACCTTCGCCATAAAGTTAAACGACACGCCGGTGAGTATGGACGCCCAGTCGGGATGGTGGGTTGATCGCTCCCTCATAACCGTGCCCATAGACCATGCCCTGCTTAAACCAGGCCCTAACAAGCTGGAACTAACGTGCGACTACACCGAGTCACATCCGGGCCTGGAAATAGTCTACCTGTTGGGTAATTTTGGAACCAGGGTGGACAATACCAAGATCACCTTGACCAAGCTGCCCGCAAAATTGAAGCTCGGTGATTGGGTAAAACAAGGACTGGCGTTCTACAGTGGATCTGTGACCTACGACCACATCATCAACCCCAGGCTGAAGAAGGGGCAACGCCTGATCGTGCGGGTCCCCGACTATCGCGGCACCGCACTACGAGTCTGCATTGACGGCAACATCGCGGGAATCGTGGCATGGGCGCCGAACGAAGTTGACGTCACCGACCTGCTGCCCGCCGGCAAATGTACTCTATCAATCGAGGTGATCAGCCATCGGCGCAATTCCCATGGGCCCCATCATATCGGCGAAAAGTGGCCACTCTGGACAGGCCCGGGTCAGTATATATCCCCAGACTGGATAGACGGCTATCAACTGGTGCCATGCGGCCTGATGCAGGCGCCCGAGCTGGTCGTCATGAGCTAGGCCGTATCAAAAACAGTTGCACCCGATTTGCCTGTTAATCTTTGGTTTGACCCCCAGGGCTCTCACTCAAGGCTGTAATCTATTTCCGCCAGTAATTCACTGTTCGTACCGTAACCGCCCGGAATCTTTATGGTTAACCGGCCGGTAGCTTTTTCATACCTGTAGTTCCGGATCAAACGGTTATTGACTGCAACCTTATTTACCGCAACGTTTGCCGGCATACAGGCCCGTAAGGTTCTGAAAACAGTTTGGGGATGGCAGACCATATCCCGGCTTATTCTGAACAATTTTCTGCCCGGCATTTCCTGATATTCCAGCCAGAGCCAGAACCCATTGCCGAACAACGGCATTGAAAATTCCGAGGCGCCATTCTTTTTATCAAACCATGTTGACGGTACATGCGGGTCTATTCTGATCCATCCGTCCAGCAGGGAATAAGCAAAACCGCTGAGCGCATTCAATATGTCCCAGGAAGCCGTATTGGTCATGTACCAGGGTAAACCGTTGAATTTTCCGGAAAGCGCGAACCCGCACAGGCGGGTTTTCCAGGGTTGCCGATTAATTTCCCACGCCATGTCATAACTTTGTTTCCAACAGAAAGCGGCTTCATCCGTCAACCCGCGATAGGCAGCCAGCGCGCCGAAATACAACCATGAGTATTGAAGAAAAGCGGTGCCCGTCCAGGCCGGATCCCCCTCCGGCGTGGTTTCATCCGTTGGACCTTTGAATATCCTGTTCAGCCCGGTAATATTCCGCTCAAAGACGGCCAACAGGGCCGAGCGCACTTTATCCTCGGGAAGTCCGCGCGGCAAATCAAGGAGATCAAGCGCCCACTCGCCGGCTACCTGGGGTAGAAGGCAGTTTTTAGCATCGGGACGGGAGGGATTGTCACCTTTGAAATTGTCGTAAAACCGTCCATTCCATAATTTGGCATGCATTGAGTCGGCCGCATTTTTCGCGAGTTGAACGAATCGGGCAGCATCTTGGGCATGAGCCGCCAGCCGGGCCATATCCGCCGCCGCATGCAGAGCGGCGATCCAGAGACTGCCCATGAATGAGGAACAACCCGGCCATTCGCGGTTGTCATAAGTATTGCCGCGCCCGGTTCGCATGTCTGGAATCCCATCCCCGTCATCATCCAGAGTCATAACCCAGTTGATTGCCTTGGTAACCCGCGGGTAAATGGATTGGATGAACTGCCGGTCGCCGGTGGCGTGCATATAGCGCAAGGTCTCAATGATAAAGGCACAGACCAAGTCCGGCCACACAATATATCCGGCATGGGAACGATCAATGCCGCCATGCCCGAGATCATGGGGTATCATGCCGCATGCATGCTGAAAATCGGCAAACAGGGAGAGTTCATTTTTGTCCAGTTCCGGGAAAAGCGCCGTATAAACTCCCTGCGAAGCGGTACGCTGATCAATAGTTCCCAAACATCCATGCATCATCGAGGGGGCCTCGTTGATGGAAAATTGACCGGCCTTATCAAACCAGGAGCAGGTGGTTAACGGAAAGAGATCATTGATGATTTTACGGGATAACCATTCGGGGAGACTGGACCGCATGATCCGGTCCTGCACCTGAAACGAGTCACGGGCAAATGGTTGCCGTTTTGCCAGGGCGTAATCGGCGACCGCCGCCGCGGAATTAAACCGGGTCATATAATAAACCGAATGATCCCGGCCATATCGGTCTCTTAAAATAGGAAAAAACCAGCTCAGGCAGAAGACTATTACGCGGGATTCGCCCGGATTCAAATCGGTTTGCCCCCAGACAATGCCGGCAGGATGAATCTGTCCCTCCGTGCCGGGGAGTGTCAGCAATTCAGGGGGTATTTCAGTATTCAAACGGGCGGATAAAAGCGGTAGATCCGTTTCCACGTTATACGAACGGGTCAAGGCCACGTTGACCCGGGGCAACGCGGCGCAAGCGACGACATATTCTCCATCGCTTGAATCATAATCATGACGGGAATGGGTCGCAAAATGAAGCCCTTGCCCATGACTAAGTTGAATGGGTTGCTGATCGTTGCCGGTCCGGTTATTCCATGCCCAGAATGGTTCACCGTCCACGCGCAGCGCCGTGCCCGGTCCCCATTCAGGCTTGCCGCCCAGGCCGCCACAGCCGATCACGTTTTCCAATGAAAATCCAACGGCGGCATTGATCGGCTGATCTCCTGGATTGGCGACCGTGAATGTGAAGAGAGCCGCCGGCAACGAGGAATCATCGACTTGGCCGGGAATCAGCGGCGAAAACGCTTCGGCGGCCAGTTGTCCCTGGAGCACTGGATCGGCATAGTTAATCCGGACGAACGGGTAGAGACCCTGGTAGTGAATGGATGCGATTTCCGGCAGGGCGCGGCCGGTATGTTCAAGGATACGGACGAGCACCGGTGAGCCCTTAACATGTTCGCGGTAAATAAAAAAGGTTCCCGGCAAGGTCGCAAGGGGGGCATCCTGGTTGTTGTTGATACTGCAATTAGCAAACCCTCCGTCCTGGCACCACTCTATTTTACCCGTGCCCAGTCCGCCCAGGGGAACGCCATTGCGGTGATGCTGAAGCCAGAGACGATCGCGAGTTACCGGTTCTATGGAGACGGGAATTTCCCGGACATTGTTGCTGATATTGGTCTCAATCGCTCCCGATGTAATCAGCGTATCTTCCGGTGTCAGGATAATAACATCCGGATGAACAACCCCGGTTTTTAATATCAAACTCAGCGTATGATGGCCTTTGGGAACCCGGATGACCGCGATCTTCTCCCAACGAAATTTCTGGAAAAAATCGTCGGTCTCCGGGAGGATACTGTTGCCGACTTCCGAGCGATTCAGGGTGGTGACCAGTCGGGAAGAAGGACAGGTGGTGGCATAACGCAACCAGACCTGGTAGTCCCAGAAACCATCGCGATCCTCCCTGAATTCATACTCAAGGTAAAAATCCGGTTTCTGAAAAGACACCACCAGTTGTCCGCCGCTGGCCGCCGCCGCCGACATGACAAACCTGGCCGGCTGATCCCCAGCCGCTCTTTCCGCGAAATTTGAGCGCGCAAAATCCTCCGCCTCAATCCAGTAAAGATTACCCTGCCTGCAATGCATCTGCTGTCACTCTTCCTTTTTCACGCGTTGCTATCCAAGCAACCTTATACCAAGGCTGCCTGAATATTAACTGAATTCCCTGCATAAAATACGGTTATTTTCATGGCTTCGTTTTGAGTACTACCAAGCTTGCTGCGCCATGCACGGGAAGCGTTAGAATGAGCTCCTTGTCTTTACGTTTTATTTTAACCGGTTTGGCCCCGGTATAGTCAGCGCCAAGCACGTATGCCCGGCGGACAGCTTGCATGCGCCTGGTCCGAACAACGAGATGCAAGTTCTGTGTAAGATTGGAGGTATCAAAACATTTTTTCCTGCGGGTGATAAGGGATATGAGGATATCACCGGTTGCACCGACAAATATTTCGCCGGTCACCGCGGCGCTCTCACCCTCCCCAATGGTAGTTTCCTTAGCATCCTCGGCTTCAAAAGCGTTGGGACTGCTCAATAAACTCAATGGATTCGGCTCCAGAAGAATGCTTCTTCCGAGAAGTTTTTTGCAGAGTGGCAAATACCGGGCATAGACCTTTTTCTGCTCGGCCGTAAAATCATTTTTGACGAACCAGCCATCTGCAGTTGTCACCCAGTATGACCAGGATGCTCCCGCCAGCAGGCAGTTCTGCAGCATATACTCGACATCATCGGCATCTTTACAGTACCCGAAGAAAAGAATCGGCTTGGCAATATGCATGTATTTCATGGTGGCGACATTCACGGCGGTGCTTTCCGCCATATTACCGTCAATACCCCGGCCTAATTCGATATCATAGGTGCCGTTTACATAAATAATCTTACCGCGTTTGTGTAACCCTTCAACGAGTGCCGGCAGGTGCTTAGCATAATTGTACCGCAGGCGATAGGCGGATTTGTTCCTATACATGGTTATGCCGTCATCGTGAGCACAGTCGGTACAGTTATAACAGGCCTGATCTAAAAAGATACCGGTGATGTCAGGATAGCGCTCAAGAACACCTTTTACCTGGCGCTGCATTTCCTTGCCGAACGGCAATGAAGGGTCCGAGTTGACAAACGCGCCATCCGTAATACTCGGAAAGAGATGGCCGTTCATATCGCGTGCCAGTGACGATTTCCATTTTTGAGGCCAGCGGGGAAGATAGGCATCACCTGTTACCTGAAAATAAAGCAGGCTCGCAATCCCGCGTTTAGCCAGTGTTTTGCCACAAGCATTAATTACTTTCCTGCTGATAGGCTTGCCGTAATCCATTTTTCGAGAAGGATCTGACCCGTCAAACCATTCTTTTTCGTCGGGACAGTATTGGCCGTAATACGGCATGCTATGATGTATTTCGTACCATTTCAGGCCGACTTTTGCCATTTTGTCGGCATCCTTCTTGCTGACGTGCGGAGGGCCGAACATACTGCCGCCCTCATACTGTTTGACAGCTGGATTGCCTGGTAAAAAATATTGGGGATATCTTTTAAAGAGCCAAGCCAATGTCGGTCGGAAGCACCCTTCATGAAAACGTAGCATAATGCTGGATTTAACCGGTTGCCTGCGCCGCAGTCCAAGCAGGTTGTTTTCAACATAAATACCTGCACTATGGTAGTCAGTGAAGTGAAAACGCAATTGTGGATTAATCTGCCCGAAGGGCTTGGCAATCGCAAGCCCGACGTCCTTATGCGGATGATACACGGCTACAGCCGGGATTACCGTACCAAAGCAGATGTCGCCGTACTCAAGATGAAAACCTGCAATGTTGTGAGTATAGGCCGGGAAGTTGAAATTCGCCGACCACGCCTTCCATCCCCAGGGCGCGGTCGGATAAGGAACGAGTTGGCGTATCTCAACGCTTCTGTCCCGTTTGCCGGCGCCAAGGTAAAGTTCTACGTTCCAGTAGATACAATCTTCCACTGCCTGAAACATCTCTTTAACGGAAAAATCTGCGCCGCGGAAACGACGCCAAATGGTGACCGAAGGTGCATCCCCGCGTTTAATCTTAACTGTCGTTGCCGCCGGACTTTCGGCCCCGCTGAAATGCTTATCGGCAAGACCGTCATAAATTTCAATATCTCCAAGATGTGTATTCCAATCAAAGTGTTTCTTGAGATGGGTAAGTTTTAAAATCCGGCCGGTCTTACAACAAATTTTCATTGCCATATTAACATTGCCCAGCGTTATATCTTCTGCCTTTGAATAAATGTAGGTCTGTTTACTCATCATCGTTCCTTTCCATTAATATTTAAAACGCAAAATAATCCCGTACAAATGCACGGCCAAAAGGGTCAACTACAATACGTCGGGTGTAAAACCAGCCGGGGCTTTATTCGGCTGTGTGGATAAACCAGTGCAACATCCGGTTTTTGAATTGGGCGATTTGGTCCTGACATTCAGGCGTGTTAAACAGGTTATTGATCTGTAAAGGGTCAGCCTGTAAATTGTACAGTTCACCTTCGCCGGTGAAACAACCTTTTTTGATTTCATAAGCCAACAGCCATTCTTTGGTTCGATACCCCAACCTGGGGGTGTCTGCCGCGACATGATTCTCAGCAAAGATTTCTGAGCGCAATTCCATCTGTTCCCCATTCAACACCGGCATCATACTGAGGCCCTGGTTCCAAGGCGGTATGGCACATCCAAGAAAATCAAGGATGGTCGGCATAAAATCCACCTGGGAAACCATTGTTTCAGATATTTTACCCGCTTGCTGACCGGGCATATGTATCAGCAGGGGAACCCTCAACGCCTCATCATGCATGGTGCCTTTATAAAACATGCCATGATTCGCCAGCAGTTCCCCGTGATCCGCAGAAAAGATTATCATCATCTCATCCAGCCGGTTATCTGCTTCCAACTGATCGAGAATTTTCCCGATATATTTATCAATCAGCGTTATATGTCCATAATAAAGAGCCGTCACTTTTTTAATCTGTTCATCGGACATTGAGCTTGTGCCCCATTTGCTTTGCTGTCTTTGCTTACTCAAAGGGAAGTTTTCCGGATTCTCCCGACAGGTAGCCGGTAACGGGATTTGATCCGGATCATAGAGTTTATCGTACGGTGCCGGAACCATAAATGGACTGTGCGGGCCGCAAAACGAAACAAACAGAAAAAACGGGGCCGCCCTATGCGCGCCAAGGAATTCAATAGTCTCATCCGCCATCCAACGAGTGTAAGAGTATTCTTCAGGGATTTGTGATTGTCCGTAAATAAGAGCTTCGATAGATTTGCCGGTGTCAATATCTTTACCAAAAAGCACGCCCTGGCCTTTTTCCACCGGCAGGGCGGAGTATTCATATTCAGCCAGTTCCGGTTTTATTTTCCGCAGGTATTTAATATAATCTGAATCCTGCCCCCAGCCATCATGCAAGCGTACCGTATCGAATCTACGGGTCTCTTTTACCGGCAGAATATGCAGTTTTCCGATGGCGCCGCTATGAATATTCGCAGCATGCAACAGATCCGGCAGCATTACTGTCGCCGGTCTAACCGGCGTAGAATTATGCTGTTGCCCGTGACGATGTGAATACTGGCCGGTAAACATGGAGATTCTGGCCGGCACGCACACGGGATTAGCTGAGAATGCATGCTTAAAATTGGTGCTTTTTAACGCCAGTCGATCAAGGTTCGGTGTTTTGACAATAGCATGACCGGCATATCCCAAGGCGTTATATAAAAGCTGGTCGCAACAAAAAAATAAAACTTGTTTGGACATGCAACTTTCTCCTGATGGTTCTTACAGTGCCAATCTCAACATATTAACTACCAGGCTTGCTCATATCCAGCCTGAAGCGGTTAGTTTGTGTCAGCTCCTTAGAGTGACCATTGGCCATTGAATTGAGGCAGTAAGGGGCGGAATTCCTCAAAAAATTCGTCCGCCATTTTTTGGGCAATATCCGGACTGGGAACCGCCGGGTCGTTGGCCAGCGCCAGGACAGCAAGCTCGCGATTGCCGGTGAGCCCGGCC